>NZ_CALGEO010000128.1:0-4496 GCF_937881865.1 Candidatus Proelusimicrobium excrementi | reverse complement strand
AAAGCAGGCCAAATGCGGAAGTCTGCTAGCCGTGAGAGCAGAACTTAACACGAGCAAATAAAAGTGGCAAAGTGCTAGCCGCGAGTACGCAACATAAACCGAGTAAAACACAAATCCGACCAAACAACCTACCCCCATAAATCATTCTCCCAAAGTGATATAATATTACTATCTTATATCAGGAGCCTCAAATGATAACATCTTTTCTCCATGCCCTATGGGCGAAAATACTATGGCTTGTAAGCCCCGACACTTTGCTTTCCGCCGTCGGCATAGCTTTTGCTTTAGGATTGGTAATTTTTATTCACGAATTGGGCCACTTTTTGGCTTGTAAACTTTTAAATATTAGGGTGGAGGAATTTTCAATCGGATTTGGGAAGCTCCTTAAAAAATGGGGCAAAGGGGAAACGCAGTATTCCCTGCGCGCCATACCTTTGGGCGGATACGTAAAACCCGCAGGGGAATTTTACGCGCGCGAAGCGGAAATTACCGATGACAGAGATTTCGCCGCCAAGCCTTGGTATTCAAGGGCGTTTATGGTATTTGCCGGCGCGGGTATGAACTATGTTTTGGCTTTCGTAATATTTTTTATAGTCGTACTTTCAATGGGGCTGCCTATCAACAATCCTAAACTTATTCCCCCGGTCGTCGGCGAAATTATGGAAAGTTACCCGGCTTATAAATCCGGCCTTCAGCAGGGCGATTTGATTACCGCCGTAAACAATACTCCCATACAGAACTGGGAACAAATGGTAAAAAACATAGCCGCGGCCCAAAACGAAGTTACTTTAACCTACAAACGCGGAGAGGAAACCTCTTCCGTAACTTTACCTTTGGGCGAAAATAAAAAAGTCGGCATAGCTTTGGAGCCCGTCTATCAAAAAGCGGGCGTATTTAAAGCCCTGAAAGTAGCCGCGCATCAATGCTATTACTGGACGGCCCTTTCAATCACCACGATAGCCGACAAGCTTTGGCACAAACAGGCCCCGGACGTAGCCGGCCCGATAGGCATTTTTGAAATCGTCGGCAAAGGCGTGCACAGCGGGCCGGAAGATTACTTCTTTCTTATAGGTTTAATTTCCGTAGCCATAGGCATGTTCAATTTGTTCCCTATACCTATACTTGACGGCGGGCATATACTCTTCTTTATAATTGAAGCTATAAGAGGCAAAAGAGTTAAAGAAAAAACCATATATAACGCCAGCTCCGCAGGGGCGATTTTCCTTTTGGCTTTGGTCCTTTACGCCACTTACAGCGACATAAAACGCATCAGAACGCGCTCATCGGCCAAAGCGGCTATAGAGCAAACGGTTCCCCAGCCCGCACAGGAAGACAATGCGGACGCCGTAAAGGAGGCCTCCAAATGAAGCTTGCAAGAGAAGTAAAAGTAGGGCCTTTCATATTGGGCGGCAAAAATCCCGTGCGCGTGCAGTCAATGTGCAACACCGATACGCGCGACGCGGAAGCCACCGTCAAACAAATTAAAATTTTGGAAAACGCCGGCTGTGAAATCAACCGCGTAGCCGTGCCGGATATGGACGCGGCCAAAACTTTGGGCAAAATCAAACAGGCGATTGAAACGCCCTTGGTGGCCGACATACATTTTGATTATAAACTTGCGCTTGAAGCCATAAAACAGGGCGTTGACAAAGTAAGAATAAACCCCGGCAATATCGGCGACAAAGTGAAAGTGAAAGAAGTCGTACTGGCCTGCAAGGATAAAGGCGTCGCCATAAGAATAGGCGTAAACGCCGGCTCCATTAAAGAACTTAGAAAGTTCCCCGGTCAGCCGAACTGGACTGACGAAAAATGGGCGGAAGTAATGGTCGGCGAGGCTTTGGAACAAGCCGATCTGCTTGAGCAATTAAATTTTAAAGATTATTTGGTTTCGCTGAAATCGGATAATCTGTTCCGCACCGTCGCCGCCTGCGAACTTTTGGCGAGCAAAACCGATATTCCCCAGCATATAGGGCTTACGGAAGCGGGCAGCTTCCTTGCCGGCACCGTAAAAAGTGCCATAGCCATGAGCCGCCTTTTAAGCCAAGGCATAGGCGCGACGATAAGGATTTCCCTTACGGAAGATCCCAAAATGCAGGTGCGCGCCGCTTACGAGATTTTAAAAGCTTTGGGCCTCAGGCAGTACGGCCCGAATATAATTTCCTGCCCGACTTGCGGCAGAACGCAAGTTGATATATCAGGCACGGTTAAAGCTTTGGAAGAGCAAATTTATTCCGACAAAGAACTTATCCGCCTTTCCACCGGCAAGAAAATAGCCGTAATGGGCTGTGCGGTAAACGGCCCGGGCGAAGCGCGCGACGCGGATTTCGGCATAGCCGGCGGCCGCGGCGAAGGCCTTTGGTTTAAAAAGGGCGAAATTATAGAAAAAATCCCCCAACAAATTTGGATTAAAAGAATATTAGAGGAAATCAAAAAATAATTTTTTTACTGTAATATTATGCTTTTAAAACTGGACCGAACTTTGGCGCAAAACTACAAATCCACTTCACAACAAATAAGAGTGATGAGTGAAACTTGGCTGCTGCAAAACGCTTATTGCGTCAAATGTGGAAATGTTTTGACAAAGACTCCCAATAATACTAAAGTGGAGGATTTTTATTGTTCAAATTGCAGCGAACAATTTGAACTAAAAACCGGCAAATATATCGGCAAGCAGATAACCGACGGTGCGTATTATACGATGATTGAAAAAATACAAGATAACAGTATTCCTAATTTTTTCTTTCTTAATTATTCATTAGAAGATTATCATATCCCTAATTTAATGGTAATTCCAAAGCATTATTTGACTCAAGACCTTATTATAAAAAGAAAGCCTCTATCAGAAAATGCAAAAAGAGCCGGATGGATTGGATGTAATATAAATATCAGCAATATTCCTGAAAGCGGCAAACTATATATTATTAAGAATGGAACCGTTGTACAAAAAAATAAAATTCTAACGGATTTTAATAAAATGCTCTTCTTGAGAAAAGAAAGCGAATATTCCCGCGGTTGGCTTATAGATATTATAAAATGTATAGAAAGTTTGAATAAAAAGAGTTTATCTTTAGAAGAAATATACTCTTTTGAAAATTATTTAAAAGAAAAACATCCTCTAAATAATAATATTCGCCCGAAAATACGCCAACAATTACAATTATTACGAGATAAAGGCTATATCAGATTTATAGGAAAAGGACAATACGAAATATTATAAATATATCCAAAACAAACAGAGGAAATCAAAAAATGAAATTATCGCAATATTATATACCCACTTTAAAAGAAGCCCCGAAAGACGCCGATATCGTATCGGCCAAGCTGATGTTAAGGGCCGGGCTTATACGCAAAACCGCCAGCGGCCTTTATGAATGGCTGCCTTTGGGTATGAGAATTTTGAAAAAAGTTGAAAATATCATCAGGGAAGAACTTAACGCCGCAGGCTGCTGCGAAGTTTGGCTGCCCGTAGTTCAGCCGCAGGAAATTTGGGAAGAATCCGGCCGCTGGGCCCATTACGGCAAGGAACTTCTGCGTTTTAAAGACCGCAAAGGAGCCGGCTTCTGCATGGCCCCCACCGCGGAAGAAGCTATGACGGATTTGGTGAGGAAGGACGTAAACTCCTACAAGCAGCTGCCTTTGTGCCTTTATCAGTTCGGCACAAAATTCCGCGATGAAATCCGCCCGCGTTTCGGCATAATGCGCGCCAGAGAATTTTATATGAAAGACGCCTATTCCTTCTGCGCGGACGAAAAATCCGCCGAAAAGTGGTATCAAATCCTTTATGAAGCCTATATCCGCATATTTACAAGATGCGGCTTTAAATTTAAACCCGTTGAAGCCGATACCGGCAATATCGGCGGGAACTTCTCCCACGAGTTTATGGTTTTGGCAAAAACCGGGGAAAATGAAATTTCAGTCTGCCACAAATGCGGATACACCGCCAATACGGAAAAGACCGAAATAAAAGCCCCCCAGCCCGCAGAACTTAAAGACTTACTGCCCGCAGAGGAAGTTTCCACGCCCGAAGCCAGAACGATAGACGAAGTGGCCGCTTTCTTAAAACAGCCCGCCGAGAAATTTATCAAGACGCTGGTTTACAAAGCAGACGGCAAAGGAGTTGTCGTTTTAATGCGCGGCAATGACGAACTTAACGAAATCAAACTGAAAAAGCTTTTAAACGCCGAAGAGCTGGAAAAGGCCACCCCGGAATTTTATGAGGAAGTTACTTCTTCCCCCCTCGGTTTTGCGGGGCCCTGCGGCTTAAAAGCGCGCAAGCCGGAAGTTAAAATTTACGCCGACAATTACGTAAAAACAATAGTAAACGGCACGTCCGGCGCGAACAAGAAAGACACCCATATCAAAAACGTCAATTTGGGCAGGGATTTTGAAGCGGACGTTTTTGCCGACTTGAAACTCGCCTCCAAAGGCGACCGCTGCCCGCGCTGCGGAGAAGAGTTTGAGTTCATGCGCGGCATTGAAGTGGGCCACACATTCAA
>NZ_CALGEO010000127.1:0-4555 GCF_937881865.1 Candidatus Proelusimicrobium excrementi | reverse complement strand
CGCGCCCTCTTCCGGGCTCTCGCTTTCTATATTCTTATTTTACTTATATTATTACATCCTTGTCAATACTTTTGTAATTATTTTATCTATTTACCGACTGAAAAAATATTTAAAAAATTTTCAATTATAATAAAAATTTTTCATAAAAAAATATCCCCCGGACTAAAAGCCCGGGGGATATAAACTAAAAAACTTTATTTGTTATTTAGCGTTTTTATCTTCTTCAACGGCTTCAATTTTTACGGTAATGGTTGCATAGACCGTAGGTTTGAAGTAGATTGAAACTTCGGTTTCGCCGATTTTTTTGATAGGCGTAAAAATATCAATATTGGATTTGGATACTTTATGGCCGAGTTCGGCTAAACTTTTCTGTACGTCGGCTTTGGTTACGGAACCGAATACGACGCCTTCAATATTTACCGTTCTGGTATAATTAAGCGTTAAACCGTTAAGTTTAGCGGCTTCTTCTTTGGCTTTGGCGAGTTCAGCTTCAATTTTTTTCTGTCTTCTTTCAGCGCCGAGTTCCCAATTTTTAATGGCGGCCGGGGTGGCGATTTCTACCAATCTGTTGGGAAGAAGGAAATTTCTGGCGTAGCCGGGTTTCACTTCAACAATTTCGCCCACCGTGCCGAGGTGTTTTACGTCTTCTCTTAAAATAACTTTCATTTTAAAAACTCCTGTTAAATTTATTTTTTCGGTAAGCAATAGGCCAAGAAAGCGAGGTTTCTGTCCCTTTTTACGGCCTGGGTTACCTGACGCTGATGTTTGGCGCAGGTGCCGGTAATCCTTCTGGATAAAATTTTACCGCTGTCCATGGTAAAGCTTTTGACGAGCTGAATGTTTTTATAGTCGATATGATCGATTTTTTCAGCGCAGAATTTGCAAACTTTTCTTCTGGATTCAAAGCGTTTTCTAGGTACGAAAGTTCTCTGCGGCCTGGCTTCGGCGGCAGCCGGAGCTTTGGCTTCAGTGTTTTCTGTTTTTACTATTTTTTCTTCTGACATAATTTATCTTTCCTCTAAAAATCTACCCTTTCGGGGCTTAATTAAAACGGCACATCATCTTCCGCAACTTCGGCGGCTTCTTGGGCTTCGCTCGCGGCTGATTCGCTCTGCATGGAATCATCCGAAGCTTGGAAAATCTGCACGCGCCTTGCGGTTACGCGCAGCTCCCTTCTGTTAAGACCGTTTTTATCGACGAACTCACTCATCGTAAGGCGGCCTTCAACCATTACGGGGACGCCCTTTCTGAGTTTTTCCTTGGCTCTGTCGGCGGCCGGCCCGAATAACGTTACCGATATGAAAGCGACTTCGTCTTTCCATTCGCCGGAGGCATTATCCAAATACCTGCGGTTTACGGCAATGCCGAAGCTGCAAACGGTTTGCCCGCGCTGCGTCATCCTGGTATCAGGATCGCGCGTGAGGCGGCCCGTAAGAAGCACTTCGTTTAATTCCGGTATGCGGACTGCCATAAACTAAGCCGCGACCGGCGCTTTTACCTTAGCCGGTTTAATTTTATGTTCAACGGCGTTCATAACCATTGTTCTGAGAACGTTCTGATTAAGCCTCATGGAATCGTTCCATTTCTTTACAAAATCACCTTGGCCTTTGAACTTGAGGTAGAGATAAAAACCTTCGCGGTTTTTAGCTATATCGTGGGAGAATCTTCTCCTTCCGAGTTTTTCTTCAGACACTACTTCTCCGCCTGAGGAAGAGATAAACGCTTTCGCTTTTTCTACGAAAGCTGCAACTTCACCATCGGTAAGCTGCGGTTTGAGTATTGTTACTATTTCGTAAGTTTTCATATTCCTGTTTTTTTGATAAATAAAGACTCACGGGGTACTTTTTACCCCGCTTATACCTAGATATTTTTTGGCTGATCACCATGCGCCACGGAATATCTTGTCCACAAATATTATAAAATATTTGCCGAAACTTTGCAATATTTTGGAAAAACTTTCAAAAAGAGAAAAGTGAATTTAAAGGACTTCAAAAATCTTTGCCGGCGAAGTCGCCCCTTTTATCAGACGAAGTTTTTTAGCTTCGACGCCTAATTGCTCCCCCAAAAGGACGCGTACGGCTTCATTGGCAAGGCCGCGTTCCGCCGGAGCTTTAACCCATATTTCAAAAGCGTCGGGCGCTTTTGTTTTGACGAGGTTCTTTTTCTCCCCGGCGTGCACTTTAACTTTTATGTACATATTTATATCTTAGCAAATAAACGCGCCTAAAAAACCGCCAAGCGTTAAAAAGGCCCCGCCGAAGCGGAGCCTTAAAATTACTTTGCTTTTGACGCGGAACACCAAGCTTTCCAAGGTACGGCAAGGCCGCTGTTTTTATATTCTTCCCAGCATTTGGAATGTATATCGACGGAGCATTTGCCGTAAGGATATTCATACCTCACGACCTTTCCGTTTACCGTTACCTGCCGTCTTGGCGCGCTGACCCTTTTTACCAGTTCATTGGCAAGATGTTTGTGACATATAGGGCAATAGCCTACGGAGTCAAGACGTTTATTATAGTCCATTTCTCTTTGTACGGCGGCTTTAACGGCTTCCGCTTTGGCGCGGGCTTCTTCTTCAGCGGCTTGCGCCGCGGCGGCTTTTTCCCGCTCGGCTTTGGCGAGCATTTGCGCTTTTATCCGCTTTATGTGGGAAGGGACCTCCCCCGTATAACCGTTTGCGGCATAAGCCAACTGAGCCTGATATTCTCCCTGACTGACTTTATTGGGCAAAGATTCGACATAAACTACGTCACTGCGGCATAAAGAAGCCCAGCCGCGGGTTCTGCGTTTTGAAGAGGCGTCTTTGGAGTAAAAATCAATTAAATTTATAATACCTTCCGCGTCGTCGCAAGTCAGCGTGCGCTTTTCCCCGCGCCGCCTTGAGTTCATTATGGACTTTAAACTGTTAAGAGGCGTAATTCCAGCCAAAGTATAAGAGCCGTCGCCAGATTCTTCCGTGCCTAAATACTGGTCAGCCAAACCTAAAACATGGCCCGTTTCATGAAGTAAAATAGGTTGAAAAAGAATATTAAAAGCTCTAGCTTGAACATCCTGATCCATAAAATTATCATATTTTTGGGCATAAACGTTTATCCAGCCCTCGTCTATATAATCGGGATGGAAAAATATCATTATGTGTTTGCGAACCCGTCCGCTGGCATAGGCCAGACGATAATTGTCTGCCGCGATGAAAGACTTTGCTTCTTCATTGGTTTCAGCCATAAGGCGCAAATCAAAGGCGGAATTATCTTCCGGGAAGGCATCGCAATTTTTTGAAGAAGAACCGTAATTTACATAGGTTATTTTAGGAGAATTTAAATAACGCATGATATCTTGAAACTCATATGTTCTGCCGGATTTTTCGATATTGGTCTTAACGTTATTTATCCAATCGGAATAAACGCCGTTTGTGATATGAGCCACCCGGCTGTAATAATCGTCGCGCTTTCTGCCGGAAGGCATATAAGATTTTTTTATTTTACGCGCGGAAGCGTCATAATAAGTTTCAATGAAATCAACGCAAACGCGCACCGGCTTACCCTGCATGATGTTGTATATCAAATAGGGCGAGGAATCCGCCTTGGGATTTGCAACATCTTCCAAAAAGACCCACGCCGCCGCAGGCAAAGCAAAAACGGATAAAAATAAAATGAGGAGTATTTGCTTCATAATTTTTTCACCGTTTAAAGAATATAATAAAAGTTTATAAAACATACCGCGATATTACAAGGAAATAAGGCCGAAATACGGAGCAAAAAGGAAATATAAAGACGGGAAGAAATATCAGGGGAGGCAAATTGATTTTCCTAAAAAATTAAGGGGCGGAAAGCGCATTCCGCCCCTAAACAATTAAACAATGATTATTTTATAAGGCTTTCGGCCGTCATTTCCTTGGGAATTTCAACTCCGAGGATCTGAAGCACCGTCGGCGCGATATCGGCCAATTTGCCCCCCTCTTTCAAGCTTACGCCTTTGACGTCGTTCGCGACGTAAATAAGCCCTACAGGGTTGGTGGTGTGCGCCGTTTTGGGCATATTGATTTTATCATCCCACATTTCTTCGGCGTTGCCGTGATCGGCCGTAATAAGAACGGTGTAACCAGCTTTTAAAGCCGTTTCCGTAACTTTGCCGGTGCATTCGTCGACGACTTCCGTCGCTTTTACGGCGGCGTCAAAGCTGCCCGTATGGCCGACCATATCGCAGTTGGCAAAATTGATTACGACGAAATCATATTTATTCTTGGCGATTTCTTCCGCGGCTTTATCGGCTACGCGGCGCGCGTCCATTTCCGGGTGTTCCGCGAAAGTGGCGGGATCAAAAGAACCTTTGATTTCGATTCTGTCTTCCCCGGCAAAAGGTTTAATAAGCTTACCGTTGAAGAAAGACGTTACGTGCTTGAACTTCTGCGTTTCCGCTATTCTAAGCTGCAAAAGACCTTTTGCGCCGATAACTTCGCCGAGAAGATTGTTCATGCCGCCGCCTTCCGTCATCGGGGAAAGAGCGTTGTATTTAAAGCTGTCATAATATTCAGCGATAAAAGAACTGTCACCGGTCA
>NZ_CALGEO010000126.1:0-2927 GCF_937881865.1 Candidatus Proelusimicrobium excrementi | reverse complement strand
ATACAATAGAGGATGGAAAAAAACCGCCCTTTGACATGAATTTTCGGCACAATTTTGTTGAAAATACATAGGAAGAAATATTGATTTTTGTTTATATTATATGTTACAATTTAAACACTCAGCAAAGCATATTATGGCTTTTGCCGGGATTATTATCATTTATTTTGTCAATCAAATTAATTGGAGGATATTGTAATGATTAAAGTTGGCATCAATGGTTTCGGCCGCATCGGTTCTCTGGCATTCAGAGCAGCCATCCAGTCTGACGACATCGAGGTCGTTGCTATCAGCGCTCCCAACCACCCCGCTTCCCATGTTGCATACTGCGTAAAGTATGACACCGTTCACGGCCGTTTCCCCGGTGAAGTCTGCAGCAACGACGAAGAGAGCACCATCACCGTCAACGGCAAGGTCGTCAAGATCCTTTCCGACAAGCAGTACCGTGACGCTTCCCTCATTCCCTGGGGCGAGCTGGGTGTAGACTATGTTCTCGAGTGCACCGGCGTTTACCTCACCAAGGAAAAGGCTCAGGCTCACATCGATGCCGGCGCAAAGGTCGTCATCATGTCCGGCCCTGCAAAGGACGACACCCCCATGTTCGTCTGCGGCGTCAACCTGGACAAGTACACCCCCGACATGCAGTTCGTTTCCAACGCTTCCTGCACCACCAACTGCCTGGCTCCCATGGCCAAGGTCATCAACGACAATTTCGGCATCATCGAGGGTCTCATGACCACCGTTCACTCCACCACCGCCACCCAGAAAACGGTTGACGGTCCTTCCATGAAGGATTGGAGAGGCGGCAGAGCCGCTTCCGGCAACATTATTCCTTCTTCCACCGGCGCGGCCAAAGCCGTGGGTAAAGTCATCCCCGAGCTTAACGGCAAACTTACCGGTATGTCAATGCGCGTTCCCACCTTGGACGTTTCCGTCGTGGACTTGACCGTAAACTTGGCCAAACCGGCCACCTATGCGGAAATCTGCCAAGCCATGAAAGAAGCTTCCGAAGGCGAACTTAAAGGCATTTTAGGTTATACGGAAGATGCGGTCGTTTCCTCCGATTTCTTGGGCGACAAACGCACTTCCATCTTCGACGCCAAAGCCGGCATCGCTTTAACGGATACTTTCGTAAAAGTGGTTTCTTGGTACGATAACGAAATCGGCTACTCCAACAAAGTGCTTGATTTAATCGCTCACATGGCGGTCGTAAACAAATAAGTTTGAAGTAAAACAAGGGCGGGGCCAAATGCGGCTCCGCCCGTCAGATTTTATAAATTTTAAAGATTGATTCCGGGGAAAATAAAATGAACCTTAATGATATTGTAAAAATACAGGATGTAAACTTAGACAATAAAACCGTATTGGTCAGAGTGGATTATAACGTGCCTTTGAAAGACGGCAAAGTGGATAACCCTAAACGCATTACCGCTACGGAAAAAACCGTTAAATATCTTTTAGGGAAAGGCTGCAAAGTAGTATTGATAGCTCACTTGGGCAGACCTAAGGGCAAAGTCGCGCCGGAATTTTCCTTGGCTCCCGTCGCCCCGGAAGTTGAAAAAATTATGGGCGTTAAAGTGCATTTCGCTTCTGACTGCGTAGGCGCGGTCGCGGAAGAAGCCGTCAAAAACGCCAAAAACGGGGAAATCGTCCTCTTGGAAAACCTCCGCTTCCACCCCGAGGAAGAAAAGAACGACAAAGCTTTTGCGGCTCAGCTTGCCAAACTCGGCGAGTTTTTTGTTCAGGAAGCTTTCGGAACAGTACACAGAGCGCACGCTTCAACCAGCGCAATAACCGAATTTTTACCCAGCGCGGCCGGTTTCTTAATTCAGAAAGAAGTTGAATTCTTAGGCGGCGCGCTTGAAAACCCCTCCCGCCCTTTTGCGGCCATTATCGGCGGAGCGAAAGTTTCCGATAAAATTATGGTTCTTAACAACCTTTTGGATAAAGTCGACGTGCTTATCGTAGGCGGCGGCATGGCCTATACGTTTAACGCGGCCTTGGGCTACAACGTATCCAACTCTTTGTTGGAAGAAAATAAAGAAGAAGAAGCCAAAGCCATTATGGCCAAAGCCAAAGAAAAAGGCGTCAAACTGCTTCTGCCGGTTGACAATATCGCCGCGAAAGAATTTGCCGAGGGCGTACCGACCGTTACGACCGACAGCCCCAATATCCCCGAAGGCTATATGGGCTTGGACATCGGCCCCAAAACAATCAAATTGTTTGAAGAGGCTTTAAGCGAATGCAAAACGATTTTCTGGAACGGCCCGGTAGGCGTTTTTGAAATGCCGACTTACGCCAAAGGCAGCTTCGCCATTGCGGAAACTTTGGTAAAACTTACGGAAAAGGGCGCGATTACGATTATCGGCGGGGGCGACAGTTTGAACGTACTTAAGAAAGCAAAAATTTCGTCCTCAAAAGTATCCCATGCTTCCACCGGCGGCGGAGCCAGCATGGAATTTGTAGAAGGCAAAGAATTGCCCGGCCTTACGGCGTTACTTAAAAAATAACTCAGGAGAATAAAACATAATGTATACATTAGCTTTAGTCTTGCAGTGGATAGCCTGCATATTGCTTATTATGCTGATACTGATGCAAAGCGGCAAAGGTTCTGCGGCCGGGATATTCGGCAGCTCCAACAGCGACAGCGTATTTGCCGGTCCCACTGCCACCACGTTTATAACGAAACTTACGGCGGCGGTAGCTTTGGTGATAATGATTACCTCAATATTCTTGACGGTAAACGTTTCTAAACGCGGGATGACCTCCGTAGTAGACAGCGTGCAAATACCTGTAAGCGCGCCTGCCTCGGCGCCTGAAGGCAAATAACATTTAAGCCCCGCTTCGGTGGGGCTTTTTAATGGATATCTTGTTAAAAATAGGCCTAAAGGCCTATAAGGAGATAGGGCCAAAGAACCTTGAAGAGTGCG
>NZ_CALGEO010000125.1:0-31631 GCF_937881865.1 Candidatus Proelusimicrobium excrementi | reverse complement strand
AGGCCTTTTCTTGGAAGCTTCTATCGCGTTCAACAAATTATCGGCTTTTTTATCGCCGAAAGCGTTTAAAGCCATTAAATCAAACAAAGTAAGATTGTAAATATCCGAAAGTTTTTTAATCGCTCCGAATCTTACAAGCTGATCCACCGCAATTTCGCCCAAGCCGTCTATATCCATAGCCTCGCGGGAAGCGTAATGCTGAACCCTGGCTTTAATTTGGGCCGGGCAGTTGGGGTTTATACAGCGCAGGGCGACTTCATCTTCTTCCCTGATAAGAACGCCAGAGCAAACCGGGCAAATTTTAGGTTCTAAAACGGCTTTGGCGTTTAACGGGCTTTTTACAACCCTTACGACTTTGGGGATTACTTCCCCGGCCCTTTCCACGATAACGCTGTCGCCTGTTTTAACACCCAAACGGGCGATCTCGTCAAAATTATGCAAAGTTGCGGATGATATTACAACCCCGGCGCATTTGACGGGTTCAAGTTCCGCCACGGGCGTAACAACGCCGGTCCGCCCCACGGAAAAATTTATATTTTTTATAACCGTTTCGCACTGCTGGGCCGGATATTTGAAAGCTTCCGCCCAGCGCGGACTTTTTGCCGTAACACCCAATTTTCTTTGAAGTTCAAAAGAGTTTACTTTTATTACCAGCCCGTCGGCGTCATAAGGAAGAGTATGCAGTTCTTTGGAAAAATCCTCATAAAACTTTATAACTTCCTCTATATCGGTAAAAACTTTTCTGACGGGGGAAACCGGCAGGCCGCATTCCCGGCATTTGTTTATAAAATCGGTAAAACTTTCCGCGCCGATATCGCCCCAGCCGTAGCTGTGCGCGTAAAAACTTAAAGGCCGCAAAGCCGTTACGGCGGGATCTTTCTGCCTTATTGAACCGGCGGCGGCGTTGCGCGCGTTGGCAAAAGGGACAAGGCCCTCTTCCTGCTGGCGTTCGTTTAATTTTATTAAATCTTCTTTGCCGATAAAAACTTCCCCGCGTATTTCCAAAAGGCCGCTTATGGGGCGGGCAAGTTTTTGCGGTATGCATTTTACGGTTTTTATGTTGGCGGTAACGTCTTCCCCGGTTTTTCCGTCGCCTCTGGTGGCGGCGGTTATCAAAACTCCGTCCTGATAAGTAAGGGAGCAGGAAACCCCGTCTATCTTCGTTTCCACAACCATTTCAAAATTGCGGCAGCCTAATGCCGATGCCGTTTTATCGTACCATTCTCTTATTTCCCCGGCGTTATAGGTGTTATCCAAGGACATCATCGGCGCAAGATGTTTATAAGGCGCAAAAGCGGAAGCCGCCCTTCCGCCTATTTTGCGTGTGGGGCTGTCGGCCGTGATAAATTGGGGGTTTTGTTCTTCAAGCTCTTTTAAGCGCGCGTAAAGTTTGTCATACTCATAATCCGGTATTTCCGGCGAATCCAAATCGTAATAGCGGCTGTTATGGTAAGCGATAAGTTTTTTTAAGCGGTCGATTTCCTGCTTAATTTCCATGTTTGCGCTCTGTTTTTATTTGGTCAAGAAGACCGTTGATAAACTTGCCGGAATTTTCCGTGGAGTATTTTTTAGCCAATTCTATGGCTTCGTCGATAATGGCCGGGATAGGGGCATTGTCTTTGCTAAAAGCGATTTCGTAAGTGGACATACGCAGTATAGAGCGGTCCACCGCGGACATTCTGTCCACGGCCCAATTTTTGGCTCTTGAAGACAAAATTTTGTCTATTTCGGGCAAATTGGCTATTGCGCCCAAAGCCAAATTTTTGCAAAAAGCGAAGGTGTCTTCATCCAAATTGTCATAAAAACCGTTTACAAACATCGTGCTGTCGTCTTTTGAAAACTTCCCCGTATCATAATAGTAAAGCGTTTGCAAGGCATACTCTCTGGCAAGGCGTCTTTTGCTCATAATTCATCCCGAAATCATTAAATTTTACGTCTATTATATAGATTTTATCAAATAAAAAAGCTTAAAGCACCGGCTTGTTAAAGTAACTTTAAAATTTTTTTGTCTTTAAATCAATATTCGTTTGGATACTGTTCAAAAAAAGCAAAAATACTATACTTTTATTATGGAAGAATTATTCGCCAAACAAAATCATTTTTCTTCTTTCAACACCATCCTCTGGTGGCGCTGAGCGCCGCTTATTTTTTAATTTAACGCCTATATTCCGTATTTTTCTTACGCCGCATCCGTAACGCGGCCTTACTTACATTTTAAAAACAGAGGATATTATGAACAACAATTTAAACAAACAAAATTTAAACGAAGAGGGGTTCTTCGGGACGTACGGCGGTTCTTTTATACCGGCGGAACTTAAAAAAGAAACCGATAAAATCGCCGCGGTTTATAAAGAACTTAAAAACAGCGAAGAGTTTATCAAAGAACTTTCTTATATACGCAAACACTATCAGGGCCGCCCCACGCCGGTAACATTGGCAAAAGGGCTTAACAAAATAACCGGCGGCGCAAAGATTTACCTTAAACGAGAGGATTTAAACCACACCGGCGCGCATAAATTAAATCATTGTATGGGCGAGGCTCTGCTGGCAAAAAAGCTTGGCAAAAAGAAGCTCCTTGCCGAAACGGGCGCGGGCCAGCACGGCGTAGCGTTGGCCACCGCGGCGGCATATTTCGGCCTTGAATGCGAAATTCACATGGGCGAAACGGATATAAAAAAAGAACGCCCGAACGTAATAAGAATGAAGCTTCTCGGCGCAAAAATAGTGCCGGTAACTTTCGGCCAAAAATCTTTAAAAGAGGCGGTGGACAGCGCGTTTCAGGCTTATATGCGGGATTTGGATAATACTCTTTACTGCATAGGTTCAGTTGTAGGGCCGCATCCTTTTCCAAGTATGGTAAGGGATTTTCAAAGCATAATAGGCGCGGAAGCCAAAGAACAAATGTTTGAACTTACCGGCCGCCTGCCCGACGCCGTCGCAGCCTGCGTCGGAGGCGGGAGCAACGCAATAGGCATATTTTCGGCTTTTTTAAACGATAAGACGGTAAAACTTTACGGCGTTGAACCTTTGGGAAAGGGTTGCGCTTTAGGACAGCATGCGGCCACCGCCTGTTACGGCAAAGACGGCGTTTTACACGGATTTAAATCCCTTGTTTTACAAAATGACGACGGTTCCCCCGCGAAGGTATATTCCATAGCCAGCGGCTTGGACTCCCCCGCCATAGGCCCGGAACACGCATATTTAAAAGCTTCCGGCCGGGTAAAATATGACGCCGTAACCGACGAAGAAGCTTTAAAAGCTTTTTATGCTCTTTGCAAAAGCGACGGAATTATCCCCGCGCTTGAAAGCGCGCACGCCGTGGCTTACGCCTTAAAACTGGCAAAAATTATGCCGGAAGATAAAAATATTTTGGTAAATTTATCAGGGCGCGGCGATAAAGACATAGACTTTATAACCGAGCATTACGGAACGGAAATATAAATCAGCAGGACAAAAATTCAACAAATAAAAAGCCCCGGTTTTTGCCGGGGCTTTCACTTAACCAGCTAGGTTAAATTTATTTTTCTTCCGTTTCCGTCTTTTCCTCTTCTTCTTTTACTACGGGCGCAACGCGGGAGATTTTGTCGTTTTCTTCCAATCTGACAAGCCTTACTCCCTGAGCGTTTCTTCCGACGGAGCGGATTTCCTCGCAGCGGATTCTTATGGCCATACCCTTTTCGGTTATTACCATAAGGTCTTTGCTTTCGTCGACGAGCTTGATACCCGCGACGCAGCCGTTTCTCTGCGTGGTTTTAATCGTGATTACGCCGCTTCCGCCCCTGTTCTGCGTTCTGTACTCGCTGAATGCGGTGCGTTTGCCGTAACCGTTTTCGCATACGGAAAGGACGTCGGGCTGTTCGCCTTCTCTTTCGGCCTGTTCCATGCCTATAACATTATCGCCCTGAGCAAGTTTTATACCTCTTACACCTTTGGCGGTTCTGCCCATGGCGCGGACTTGGTTCTCGTCAAATCTTATGGATTTGCCGTTCTTGGTGGCGATTATAATATCGCTCTTGCCGTGGGTTTCCTGCACGGAAACGAGAACGTCGCTTTCCTCAAGCCCTATGGCTATAATGCCGGTTCTTCTGATATTTGCAAATTCGCAAAGTTCAACTCTCTTAATGGTGCCCATTCTTGTGCACATCGTAAGATAAGTTTCGCCGGAATTTTTAGGATCAAAATCCCTGAAAGCTATGGCCGAGGTAACTTTTTCCTGCCCTGTAATTTGCAGCAGGTTTACTATAGCCTTGCCTTTGGAATGGCGGTTGCCTTCGGGTATCTCGAAAGCTTTAAGAGCAAATACTCTGCCCCTGTTGGTAAACATAAGTATCGTTGAATGGCTGGACGTTACGAAAAGATGTTCGATAAAATCTTCTTCTTTCGTTTTTCCGCCAATTATACCCTTGCCGCCCCTGTTCTGGGATTTATAAGTGTCAAGCGGGATTCTTTTTGCGTAACCGTCGTTTGAAAGCGTTATGACGACTTCCTGCTCTTCAATTAAATCCTCAATTGAGAAATCGGAAATTTCATTGGATATTTCCGTTCTTCTGGGGTCGGCGTAGTTCTTTTTCATGGAGCTGAGTTCGTCCACGATAATATCAAGTACGCGCTGAGGCGATCCCAAAATATCCTGCAATTCTTTGATTAAAGCCATTAAATCTTTCTGTTCCTGCTCAATGGCTATTGAAGAAAGCTGAGTGAGCTGGTGGAGCCTCATATCCAAAATGGCTTGGGTTTGGGCTTCGCTCAAGTTAAAACGCTTCATCAAATTAAGTTTAGCTTCGGCCGCGTCTTTGGAATTTCTGATTATGCTTACGACTTCGTCCATATTGGCTATGGCGACCAGTAAACCTTCCAAAACGTGTTCGCGTTTTAAAGCTTTGTTCAAATCAAAGCGGGTGCGGTTTGTGATAACTTCCTGGCGGTGTTTTACATACTGGCGCATGGCTTCTTTAATGCCCAAAATACGCGGTTTGCCGTCTACGATGGCAAGCATATTTACGCTGAAAGAAGTCTGCAGCTGAGTATGTTTATAAAGCTGATTTAACACCACTTGGCCGTTTGCGTCGCGTTTAAGTTCTATTACAAGGCGCATACCTCTGCGGTCGGATTCGTCGCGGATATCGGAAATTTCCATAATTTTTTTATCTTTGACAAGCCCGGCTATGGTTTCAATCAAATTGGTTTTGTTTACCTGATAGGGCAATTCCGTAACTATGATTGATTCCCTGCCGCCTTTCATCTCTTCTATTTCGGCCTTGGCCTGTATTTTTAAGGAGCCTTTACCGGTTTCAAAGTAATCAAACACTCCTTTGGTGCCGCGCAAAATACCGCCGGTCGGGAAATCCGGCCCTTTTACGATTTGCATCATTTCTTTTGTGGTGATTGCCGGATTCTTGATCAAAGCTATAATGCCTTCGCAAATTTCGCCGAGGTTATGCGTAGGGATATTTGTTGCCATACCTACGGCGATACCGTTGGAACCGTTTACCAAAAGCTGCGGCATTTTACCAGGCAGTACCGAAGGTTCCTGCAAAGAACCGTCATAGTTCGGAACGAATTTTACGGTGTCTTTATCAATATCTTCAAGAAGTTCGTCGGCTATAGCCTGAAGGCGGACTTCGGTGTACCTCATAGCGGCCGCGCTGTCGCCGTCGACCGAACCGAAGTTTCCCTGCCCGTTTACGAGCATTTTCCTCATGGAGAAATCCTGCGCCATACGCACAAGCGCGTCATAAACGGCGGTGTCGCCGTGCGGGTGATATTTACCGAGCACGTCGCCGACCACACGGGCGGATTTCTTAAAAGGTTTATTGTATTTAAGGCCCATTTCCTGCATGGCGTAAAGTATGCGGCGGTGTACCGGTTTAAGGCCGTCCCTTACGTCGGGCAGAGCGCGACTGACGATTACGCTCATGGCGTAATCAATGAAAGATTTTTTCATTTCTTCGCCGACGTCGCGCTGTTTTATATTGCCGAACAAATCAACGTTTTTAACTTCCTGCTGCTGCGGATTAGGCTGATTATTGTTAAGATTGTCTGTCATTTAAAAACTCCTTAAATATCCAAATTGCTTACTTCAAGCGCGTGGCTTTCGATAAAAGCCCTTCTGGGTTCAACTTTATCGCCCATAAGCATGGTAAATATTTTTTCGGTGTCGGCGCTGTCTTCGATGGCTACGCGCAGTAATTTGCGTTTGGCCGGGTCCATGGTGGTTTCCCAAAGCTGTTCGGGGTTCATTTCACCGAGACCTTTGTATCTCTGTATAGTAGCGCCCTGAGCGCCGGCGTCTTTCACGGTTTTCAAAAATTCCTGCAGGCTGAAAACCAGTACGCTCTTTTTACCGTCGTTTACGGTAAATATCGGGTTAACGCGTTTCTTTTCATCCGTAATATTAGGATACTGATCCAGCGTAAAACCGTAATCGGAAAGTTTCTTTTCTATCGCCAGCAATTTGGTAAGCTCCGTCAAGCCTTGGTGGTCAAGTTCCAGAAGTTCATCGGTAATTTCTTCTTCCGGGGTTCCGTCGGCCAAGAGCATTTCGCGTTTTTCTTCTTTATACTGCTGTTCGAAATCCCTAAATTCGGAATCGCTGTAAAAATATCTATAACCGCCAGATTCCAAAGGAGTGCGGAACAAAGGCATTTGGCCGGATTTTTTAAATTCGTCGTAATCTTTAAGCTTCAAAGCTTTAATTTCAAGCTTTGTTACAACTTCTTCCGTTTCTTTTAAAAGTTTCAAGAATTTTTCCAATTCTTCAACGCTTAAAACGGAACCGTCCGCTTTTGAAGCCGTAATGGAATTTAAAGCCTCTTTAAACAGCCAAGCCTGCATTTGTTCTTCCGTCTGCATATATTCTTCGGTTTTGCCTTTTTTAACTTTATACAAAGGCGGCTGAGCTATATAAATATGACCGTTGTCTATAAGCGGTTTAAGCTGCCTGTAAAAGAAAGTCAAAAGCAAAGTGGTGATATGCTGGCCGTCGACGTCGGCATCAGCCATGAGAACTATTTTATGATATCTTAATTTGGAAATATCAAAACCGCCCTCGCCTTCGCCTACGCCCGTACCCACCGCGGAAATTAAAGTGCGGATTTCTTCGTTGGAAAGTATTTTTACCAACTGGGCTTTTTCCACGTTTAAAATTTTACCTCTGAGCGGCAAAATAGCCTGGAAAACTCTGTCCCTGCCTTGTTTGGCCGAACCGCCGGCCGAATCGCCTTCCACGATGAATAATTCGCAGTTTGCGGCGTTCTTTTCCTGGCAGTCGGCAAGTTTGCCCGGCAAACCGCCCGATTCCAAAGCACCCTTTCTGCGGGTTAAATCTTTTGCTTTTCTGGCGGCTTCGCGCGCTACGGCCGCGCCGATACATTTTTCGCAAATGGCTTTGGCGGTTTTGGGATTTTCTTCAAAGAAAGTCGCCAAAGCTTCGCTGACCATTGAGCGGACTATACCTTCAATCTCTGAGTTGCCGAGTTTTGTTTTAGTCTGACCTTCAAATTGAGGATGAGGTATTTTTACCGATAAAACGGCCGTAAGACCTTCCCTTAAATCGTCGCCCGTAATGCTGAGATCTTTATTCTTCAACATATTATTGCTTTTTATATACTCGTTGACGATTCTTGTTAAAGAAGATCTGAAACCGCTTAAATGCGTACCGCCTTCAATAGTGTTAATATTGTTTACGAAGGAATAAACGTTTTCCGAATAGCCGTCATTATACTGTACGGCGAAGGAAATATAATTATTGTCTATTTCTTTTGTAAGGTAAATCGGTTCGGGATTGATTACTTTTTTATTACTGTTTAAATACTTTACAAACTGGGATATACCGCCCTCGTATAAAAACACTTGCGATTTATTTTCGACTCTTTCGTCTGTAAGAGTAATTCTCACCCCGGCGTTTAAGAAAGCCAATTCTCTAAGACGGTTGGCTATAGTATCGTAGGAAAATATATTATCGCCGAAAATTTCTCTGTCTGCTTTAAAAGTAACTTTCGTACCATGTTCTTTGGTTTGTCCGATAACTTCCACTTTACCCTGCGGCTTTCCACGTTTGTAAGTTTGAAAGTTTATATTACCGTCCCTTTTTACTTCAACTTCCATCCATTCGGAAAGAGCGTTTACGCACGATACGCCCACGCCGTGTAAACCGCCGGAAACTTTATAAGCTCCGCTGTCAAATTTACCGCCGGCGTGCAATACCGTCATTACAACTTCCAAGGCGCTTTTGCCTCTGAGTTTAGGGTCTTTTACGTTTTTCATCGGGTCCACGGGGATACCGCGGCCGTCGTCTTGAATACTGCAAACGTTATCTTCTTTGATAACTACATTTATATGGGTGGCGTTTCCAGCCAAAATTTCGTCTACGGAGTTGTCTACAACTTCATAAATCAGGTGATGAAGACCGGGCGCGCCCGTAGAGCCTATATACATTGCCGGGCGTTTTCTTACCGCTTCAAGGCCTTCCAAAACCTGTATTTTGGAAGAGTCGTAATTCTGCTGCATTTCTGCTTCTGATATAGTCATGTGTTACTCCTTTATATAACTAAAATCCGTTTTATCCAAGGTTTTTCAAAATTCTTGTTTAATTCTTTTATTATTTCTTTTTCTTTAAGTTTAAGTTCGTGTCTGGCCGTCATTACGTTTACTTTGGCGTAAACGGTGCCGTCTTTAACCGCGTCAAGAACCCAATATTTGGCTTTTGAACCCAAAACATTATTCCAAACCGTTTCCAATAAAATAAGCCTGTTCAGCGTACCTCCGAACTTGGAAAAGGAATTTTTAAGTTCCTTGGGCTCATGCCATATTATTTCTTTCTTGCCGAAATTATCCATTAAGCTCTTACCGGCATGATGACGTATTTATATTGTTCTTTGCCTTCGGGCTCCACCAAAACGGGCTGTGAAGCGTTGGCGAAAGAAAATATAATATTTTCGCTTCCGGCTATTTTAAGCACGTCTATCAAATACTGAGGGTTAAAAGAAGTGCTGAAATCTTCGGAAGTGTAATCGACTTTAAGTTCGTCGGAAAAATCCATTTTGGAAGAACTGGCCGATATTCCCAAAAGATTTTGGCTCAAAGCGTATTTTACCGTTCCGCCCAAATCGCCGGCGCAAAGCGCGGCGCGCTTGGTGGATGATAATAAATCTTTGGTGCCTACTTTAAAAACTATATTTTTTTTGGTGGGCACAACCTGTTCGTAATTGGGGAAGTTTCCTTCTATCAATCTTGATATAAAAGTCGTTTCTTTCATATTAAAGCTGATTTGGTTGGAAGAAACTGTAACGTCTATAAAATCTTCGTCTGAAGGTTTGTTTATTCCCAAAAGTTTCAATACTTCGTTTAATATTTTACTGGGAACTATAATTTTAAAATCTTTGGAATTTTGCAAAGCCGGAGCGGTGGCGAGAGCCAAACGGCGGCCGTCGGTGGCGACGACTTCGAACTTTTCGGGCGTATTTACCCACAAAAGACCGTTAAGAACATATCTGGTTTCCTGCGTGGAAGAAGAAAATATGGTATTTTCTATCATTTCTTTAATTTCTTTGGCTTTTACGCTGAAAGTTTCGTTCTTTTCTATTTCGGGAACTATCGGATATTCGCTTTTAGGAGTACCTATAACCCAAAATTTGGATTTTCCGCTTGTTATATGCAGTTTATTGTTTTCATCGGTTTCCAAATTGATTTCTTTATTGGAAGGAAGGTTTTTAAGAATATCCGAAAATTCTTTAAGAGGCACGGTAATGGAACCGTTTTCCAAAACTTCGGCTTTCATATTGTGTATTGTGGCCATTTCCATATCGGTTCTGGTAAGTTTGATATTGCCGTCTTCGGCTTCCATAAGAAAGTTATAAAGAATAGGTAAAGTCGTTCTGCCCGAAAGCCCGGACTGAATGATTTGGATTCCTTCAAGAAAATTCTCTTTAGTAATATTTATTTTCATATTATTATCCTTATTATTATATCCTGTTAATTGTGTTGATAATGTTGACAGCCCTATACAATCTTTTGGGATAAATTGTTAATTTATGTCAAATTTTATCAACATTATGAACAGTTATTATCAAAAAACGTTTTTGTTAATTGTTATCCACAGCTTTTACCTTAGTTATCAAGTCATTGATAATCGGGGCGAAAAGCAAATTATTGTCTATTTCTTCTTTAACTTTTTCCTTGGCGTGTATTACGGTTGAATGATCTCTGTTAAATTCCCGGCCTATTTCCGGCAGGGAAAGCAAAGTCAGCTCCGTAGCCAAATACATGGAAACCTGTCTGGGCCACGCTATGGAATTGTTTTTCTTTTTAGAGTTTAAATCCTCTATACTTACTTTAAAATACTTGCATACAACCTTTTTTATTTGGTTTATGCTTATGGAGTATTTTTCTTTTTCAAGAGTCAAAATATCCGCCAAAACTTCTTTTGCTATTGAAATTGTGGCGTTTACGCCGTGTATATTGCAATAAGTCGTAAGGCGGAACAGACAGCCTTCCAATTCCCTTATGCTGCCTTGTACGCCTTCTGCTATAAAGGCCAAAACGTCGTCCGTTATATCAAAATTGTTTGAATCTCTCTTTTGTCTTAAAATGGCGATTCTCGTTTCAAGATCGGGCCTTTTTATTTCCGCCACTATGCCCGAAAGCAGCCTGGAAGAAAGCCTTTCGCTAAGTCCAAGCTGGTTAGGGGTTCTGTCGGAAGTCAGCACTATTTGTTTTCTGTTGTCAAAAAGGCTGTTGAAAGTGTAGAAAAATTCTTCTTCGCAGCGTTCTTTTCCTACTACGAATTGTATGTCGTCTATAAGCAAACAGTCTAAAGAACGATACTTTTTCCTGAAAGAATCCTGTGTGGATTTTTGTAAAGATTCTATATATTCCGAAACAAAACCTTCGCCTGACATATACAGCACCTTCGCGAAAGGATTTTCTTTTAAAAGCTGGTTTCCTATTGCATGCAAAAGGTGCGTTTTTCCAAGCCCCGGCGAGCTGAAAATAACGAAAGGATTATTTGTTCTTTCGCCCATTTTCTTTACAACCGCTTCGGAAGCTTTATAAGCGAATCTGTTTGAAGGGCCTTCTATAAAACCTTCAAAAGTAAAATAAGAATTTAATTTGTTTATAAAGGGGTTTTTTTGCTGATATACGGAATTTTCCGGCAGGGAAACATAATCCTGCTCCGGTATTTCCTCTTTTGAAGGAATATTATATTCTATTGAAAAGGTAGTATTTAAAATTTCCGTTAAAGCCTGAATAATGGAACTTTCATATCTGTCTTTTATGGTTTTAAGCCAAACTTCGCTTGGCAGTTCTATTTTTAAAATACCTCCTTTAAAAGAGGTGATTTTCATGGGTTTTATCCACATTTCGCAGATATCTTTGCCAAGGTTATTTTCAAGTTTTTTGAAAAAATCGGCCCAAATTTCGTTTATATTAAGATTTTCCACTGTAAATACCAAACACCCTACAAAGTATTAAAAATTCAAATATAAGTAAATATTAGCAGTTTTCTTTAAAACTAGTCAATAAATTGGATAAATATATGATATAAATATTTATATATGGCGGGTACTTGTAAAACGCGGTTTGCCGGTCTATACTTGATATTGGCTAATTTTATACAATTTTGTTTATGGAGGAACTTTAAAATTATGAAATTGAAAGGATCTAAAACAGAGAAAAATATTCTCACCGCTTTTGCCGGTGAATCTCAGGCTAGGAACAGATATACTTTTTTTGCGAGCAAAGCCAAAAAAGACGGTTATGTTCAAATAAGCAAGATTTTTGAAGAAACAGCCGCTCAGGAAAAGGAACACGCCGAAAGGCTGTTTAAATTTCTTGAAGGCGGAGAAGTTGAAATTACGGCTTCTTTCCCCGCCGGCGTAATATCCAGCACGGAAGATAATCTTCTTGAAGCCGCCAACGGCGAAGATTACGAATGGAAGGAAATGTATCCTTCTTTTGCAAAAACCGCAAGAGAAGAAGGTTTTGAAGAAATCGCCGTGGTAATGGAAAATATAGCCGTTGCCGAAAAACAGCATTCCGCAAGATATAAAGGTTTAAGGGATAATATAATTGACGGAACCGTATTTAAAAAATCCGTCCCCGTTATATGGAGATGTTTAAACTGCGGATATTTGCATGAAGGCCTTGAAGCGCCGGAAAAATGTCCGGCCTGCGCGCATTCCAAGGCTTACTTTGAACTTCTTTGCGAGAATTGGTAAAGATTTATGTCCAGAGAAATTATTCTTAACGGGAATAAATTCTCTTTATCCGGTGCGGAGTTAAATGCGGGCTTAAAAGCCCCGGATTTTACTTTGGCTGCGAATGATTTAAGCGATGTGTCCCTTAAAGATTTTAAGGGACGCATCGTTGTTTTGTCGGCGGTGCCTTCATTGGATACTCCCACTTGTTCTATTGAAACGGCGCATTTTAACAAAGAAGCCGGCAAACTTGGCGATAAAGTAAAAATATTGACTGTCAGCAAAGATTTGCCTTTTGCGCAGGCGCGCTGGTGCGCGGCCTAGAGCGTAAAGAATTTGCAAACGCTTTCGGATTATAAGAATACTTCCTTTTCACAGGATTACGGCCTGTTGATAAACGGGCTTTATCTTCTTACCAGGGCGGTTTTTGTAATTGACGGAGAAGGCGTAATAAGATATGTTCAATTTGTAAAAGAGGTGTCTGAAGAGCCTGATTATAAGGCCGTTTTGGACGCCGTAAATGAGCTTATATAGGGGGTTATATGGAATTAAACGATGTTTATAAATGTTCCGTTTGCGGGAATATAGTTGAAGTTGTTCACGTCGGCGGAGGAGAACTTGTTTGCTGCGGCAAACCCATGGTAAAACAAAATGAAGCCAGCACGGACGGAGCCACGGAAAAGCATGTGCCGGTTATAGAATATTTGGAAGACGGAATTTTGGTAAAAGTCGGTTCCGCGCCTCATCCGATGCTTCCCGAGCATTATATTGAATTTATAGAAGTTCTTACCGATGACGGTAAAATAGGCCGCAAATATTTAAAGCCCGGCGATAAACCCGAAGCCAAATTCAGCTGCAACTGCCGCGTTGTTAAGGCAAGGGAATATTGCAATATACACGGTTTATGGGCTTCCGAGAAAAAATAAAATAAGGTTAAGGTAATAATATTTATGCATGCTATAAAAGTTACAGACAAAATATATTGGGTCGGAGCGATTGATTGGAACGTAAGGGATTTTCACGGTTATTCAACCAATAAAGGCACGACTTACAACGCTTTTTTGATTTTGGATAAAAAAATTGCTCTTATCGATACGGTAAAGAAAGAATTTTATCCCGAAATGCTTTCCAGAATAAAAAGCGTAATAGACCCTCAAAAAATAGACTTGATAATATCAAACCACGCCGAGCTTGACCACAGCGGTTCTTTAAAGGCCGCCATAGCCGATATTAAGCCGGAACACGTATACGCTTCCACTTTGGGCGCTGCCAATTTAAAAGCTCATCTTGGGGAAGATCTTCCGGTTGAAATAATACCGAACGGCGGAAGTTTGGATTTGGGGGAAGATTCTTTAACTTTTATAGAATCAAGAATGCTTCATTGGCCCGACAGCATGATTTGCCTTTTAAAGAAAGCTAATATACTGTTCTGCAATGATATTTTTGGTATGCATTACGCTTCAAGCTATCGTTTTGACGATGAAGTTGCTGAACGTGATTGGCTTTACGAAGCAAAAAAATATTACGCCAATATTATTCTGCCTTATTCAAAAATAGTTACCGCTTTCTTGGGCCAGGTTACTAAATTGGGGATAAAACCTTCCGTAATCTGCCCGGATCACGGCCCTATTTGGCGTAAGGACCCGGAAAGAATAGTAAATCTTTATGCCGAGTTCGCCGCTCAGAAAAACAGAAATAAAGTCATAGTGATTTATGATACTATGTGGGGCAGTACGGAAAAAATGGCCTGCGCCGTTACCGACGGCCTTATCAGCGCCGGCGTTGAAGTAAAACAAATGTCTTTGCACGCTGCGCACAGAAGCGACGCCGCAACGGAACTTTTGGACGCCGCCGGTTTGATACTCGGCACGCCTGTTTTAAATCAGGAAATATATCCTTCTTTGGGCGATTTGATAACTTATTTCAAAGGGCTTAAGAAGCAAAACCTGATAGGCGCGGCTTTCGGTTCTTACGGGTGGAGCGACGGCGCCATAACCGGGCTTGAAACGATTATGAAGGAAAAATTAGGGGTGGAAATTGCAGCCCCTTGCGTAAAAAGCCGTTTCGTTCCTACGGAAGAAAAACTTAAAGAATGTTTTGAACTCGGGCGCGCTGTAGGCCTTAAAATATTGGAGAAAAATAAATAATGCTTGATAATAAAGCTTTGGCGGATTTATCTTACGGTCTTTTTATAGTAAGCGGTGTTAAGGACGGCAAATTTAACGGATTGATAGCCAATTCCGTTTTTCAGGTAACGGCCGAACCTCCTCAGCTTGCTATAGCTTTAAACAATAATTCCCTTACTTGCGAATATATAAAAGCTTCCGGCAAATTTTGCGTTCAGCCTTTGATGCAAAGCGTGCAGATGCCTTTTATAGGAATATTCGGTTTTAGAAGCGGAAGAACTTTTGATAAATTTTCCAAAGTAAAACATAAAGTAAACGATTGCGGTCTGCCCGTAGTTACGGAAAACGTTTTGGCGGTTATATCCGTTAACGTTAAACAATCCATAAACTTGGGTACGCATACAATGTTTATCGGGCCTATAACTGGTGCCGAAGTTTTATGCGAAGACTGCAAACCTTTAACTTATGATTATTATCAAACGGTTCTTAAAGGGAAAACCCCTAAAGGAGCCACTACTTTTAAAGATTCTTAAGGAGGAGTAAAATGAAATACGTATGCAATGTCTGCGGATATGTTTATGACGAAGAATTGGGCGATCCGGATAACGGAATAGCCGCCGGAACCAAATGGGCCGACGTGGCGGAAAGCTGGGTTTGCCCCGTTTGCGGAGTAGGCAAGGATCAATTTTCCGCTCAGTAATTTAAAGCCTCCGACAACGGAGGCTTTTTAATTTTGCGGAATAATTTTAAATTAATTTTAAGCCGTAAAAAAAGGACCGGGATAAATTCTCGGTCCTTTCGTTTTATGATTGTTTTTTTATTTCAATCCGATATTTTTTAGGAAAGGTTCGTTGGAAACTTTTCTGCCTAAAAAGTTTTTTACCAAGTCTTCTTCTTCGTAACTACCGCCGGGGGCTAAAATTTCTTTACGGAATTTTTTGCCTATTTCCGGATTAAACAAACCGTGTTTTTGAAATTCCGAAAAGAAGTCCAAAGCAATTACTTCCGCCCATAAATAACCGTAATACCCGGCGTCATATCCGCCCATCAAGTGGTCGAAACTGGCTTGCGGATAAGTATCTTTGGTCATAGGCACCATTCTGATTTTGTCGGAATATTTTTTCCACAATTTTGTGCTGTCTACGGGTTTTTCCGCGGTGTGGTATATCATATCTATTTGAGCAAGAAAATTCTGCCTTATGTAGAAATTGCCCGCGCCGTGATTTTTTGCCGCAATCATCTTTTTGATTGTTTCGTCGTCAAGAGGCCGGCCGGTTTTGTAATGTTTGGAAATCTTTTTTATTACCGAAGGATCCCAAGCCCAGTTTTCAAGTATTTGGGAAGGAACTTCCACAAAATCACGGCTTACCGACGTGCCTGAAATTGAAGAGTATTTCGCTTCGGTAAGAACATTGTGCAAAACATGGCCGAACTCATGGAACAAAGTTTCAACTTCGTCGTGTTTTAAGAGGGAAGGAGTATCTTTGCTCGGCGGATTTAAATTTGCGACTATGGCCGTAAAAGGCTGCTGATAAGTGCCGTCTTCTTTAAGTTCTCCGTCGATAAGATCAAAACAGGCCGCGTGTTTGTATTTGCCGTCCCTGGGATACAAATCCATATAAATATAGCCTATGGTTTTGCCGGTTTCTTCGTCGGAAACTTTATAACTTTTGACGTCTTTGTGCCAAGTGGGTATATCAACGATTTCAAATTTTACGCCGAATAAATTGCCGAAAATTTCAAACATATTAGCTATTACTATATCCGTCTGGAAATATTCTTTTATTTTTTCGGAATCTATTTCGTAATAAAGTTTTTTATGAAGATTGTTCCAATATCCCGTTTCCCAAGCGTTGAAATGATTTGATTTTACGCCTGTTTTTTCTTCTTTAAGTTTAAGAACTTCCTTTTCTTCCGCTTTGGCCATTTTCTTTAATTTCTTTTCCAAATCTTTTAAGAATTTTTCCACGTTTTCGGGAGTTTTGGCCATACGGGTGTCAAGGCGGTTTTCGGCGTGGTTTTTATATCCCAAAAGCTTGGCCGTTTTATATCTTAAATTTAAAGTGTCTTCAAACAATTTTATATTGTCTGCTCCGCCGCGGCGGGAATATTTAAACTCCAAAGCTTTTCTGGCTTCTTCGTTTTTTGCGTTTAACATAAAAGGCACGTAATCGGGATAATCAAGCGTGATAACGTATTTACCTTCCGGGGTACGCGCAAGCTTGTTTATATAGTCTTCGCCCATGCCGTCAAGCTGTTCTTTTGTAACTTCCAAAGAGTCTTTATACTCGCGGATATTTTTTGAAAACTCTATGGAATTTTTTGCTTTTTGTTTGTTTAATTCTTTAAAAACTTCCAAGTCTTCGTCGTTAAGCGTTAAACCGCTTTTCTTAAAGCCTATCATGGTGTCTTTAAGCATTTTGGCTTCGATCGGGCCGAGCTTCGGGTTGGTGTCGGCGTAATCTTTAAAAGCTTGATAAATATCGCGCCTGGTTGCGACTTCTATTAAATAATTGCTGACTTCCTGCTCTAAAGCCAAGGCCGCGTTTCTTAAGTTTTCATCTTCGGAAACATAAGCCAAAAAACCGGCCTGACCGAGAGATTCGGAATAAGCGTCAAAAGCTTTGTCATAAGCCAAATAAGTGTTTTCGAAGGTTCTTTTTTCTTTCGGTATTGCTATTATGGCCTGCAAATCTTTTTCCAGCTGTACTCTGGCGGCCTTTTCCCGCGGGGCCAAATCCTCCGCTTTATAATTAAAGTGCAAAACGCCGTCTTTGTTGAACATATTATAAGGCATGCTGTCCTCCGCCGCTGATAAGTTTATCGTCAGGAAAATCAATGGTATAAGAAATAATGTTAATTTCATAATAATCTTTTACACAATGCTCCATATTTTTTTGTTATAATTTATTCTATAAAATAATGCCCCTGTTTTCAGGGTAATATCACTTAACAGAGAGAATAAAAAATGTACGAACCATTTGTTGCAAAGGAGATATTCCTTACCAAAGGTGTAGGCAGACACAAAGAAAAGCTCGCAAGCTTTGAAGAAGCTTTGAGAGACGCAAAAATAGCAAAATTTAATTTGGTGCCGGTATCCAGCATTTTCCCGCCGAAATGCAAAGTCGTTTCGGTAAGCAAAGGTCTTGAACATTTGCACGCCGGGCAGATACTTCACTGCGTAATCAGCAGAAATACCAGCAATGAAAACAGGCGCTTGATTTCCGCTTCCGTAGGCTTGGCCATACCGAAGGATAAAAATACGCACGGTTATATTTCCGAGCATCACAGCTTCGGCGAAGCGGACCAAAAAGCCGGCGACTATGCCGAAGACTTGGCGGCCATGATGCTTTCCACCACTTTGGGTATTGAATTTGATAATAACACCACGTGGAACCAGAAAGAAGAAATCTGGAAAATGAGCGGCAAAATCGTAAAGAGCACCAACGTAACCCAGTCGGCCATTTGCGTCGACGGCGTATGGACCACGGTTGTCGCGGCTGCGGTGTTTGTAAGGTAATTATGCATCCCGAACACGCAAAGCATTTTTTGGCGGTTGAAGAAGGACAGCCTTCTCTAGAAGACAGCCGCTTTGCAATTATTTCAGTACCTTATGAACGTACGGTTTCTTATGGCGGCGGGACGAAGTTCGGCCCTGCCGCCATTATTGAGGCTTCCCCCCAAATTGAATTTTGGGATGAAGAACTCGGTATAGAAACTTATAAAGAGGGTATACATACTCTTCCCCCGATAAATTGTAAAGGCAGTGAAAAAGCCGTATTCGACCGCATAGAAAAATATGTGGAAGATTATATGGCGAATCATAAAGCTTTTCCGTTTTATCTCGGCGGGGAACATTCAATTTCACAGGCCTTGATAGCGCCTTATATCAGGAAATACGGCAAAAAGCTTTCGGTATTGCATTTTGACGCTCACGCCGATTTGAGGGAATCCTATTTCGGCGACGAACGCTCCCACGCTTGCGCTTTGTATCCTGCTTCCAAAGAGGTTAAAGTGGTGCAGGTGGGTATACGTTCCGTCGGCAGCGAAGAAAAGCAAAACGTAAACAGCGGCAACGTTACGACGTATTTCATGCATGAAAATCTTGATATTAAAAAACTTACGAATAAAGTTTTAAAAAGCCTTACCGATTTGGTTTATATCACGATAGACGTCGATGGATTTGATCCTTCGGTCGTTCAGGGTACGGGTACGCCGCAGCCGGGAGGTTTTACCTGGTATGACGCGATGTATTTGTTCAAAGCGGTTTGTATGGACAAAAAGATAGCCGCGATAGACGTTGTGGAAACCGCCCCGATAAAAGGCAGTCATATATCGGAGTTTAATGTTTCCAAAATGGTTTATCGTCTTATGGGTTATTTGACGGTAAGCAAGAAAAATAAGTAAATTTAAAAATTAAGAAAGTTGTTTTCTTAATGTTTTTAATTAAGAGAGGGGATGAAAATCTCCTCTTTTTTTATTCTCAAAATAAACCCGGTATTTAAAAATTATAATTTTACCCGTATGTCTTTGCTGTAATCGCGGGTTTTATTTTGGGAATTTTTGCGAAGGGAAAGTTGCGTTTGCCTAATAAGACGGAACTTAGCTTTATAAATAACGCCGATTTGCGCTTTAAATTAATTTTATTTTCCTTATTTATGCTCCGCCCGCATACTGCCGATAAATCGGTAAGGCGGTTATGATGTTTTTAAATCGTTTATAATTTTTATAAAGATTTTTGCATTTGATAAATTTTGAGTTTGACTGTTGTAACTTTGCTAAAAATATTTTGTTTGGGAATTTTATTTGTTTTTTGTAAATTTCATTTTCATTATTTTTTAACCTAAGCTTTTTAGATTTCAATTTTATAAAATCTAAAAAATAAAAGTTAGTTTCCCTATTATTTTTAAAAAATCATAAAATATCTTTTAAGAAATTTGCTTTATAGAGTAAAAAACGTGTTTTTTGCTCTAAAAGGGTAATAATTTTAATTTTTGTATTTGCCGGCAGTATCTAATCGATAATCAAACAAAAACCTTTTACGGTTTAAATTTGAGGCTTTTTTGTTTTTCTCGACGAGGATTTTTACCAAAATATCCGTAAATATAATAAAATATAATCTTTTTATATTATATTTTTATGTTTTCATGTGAAAACATAAATCTTAAATTGATTTTGTATAAATTTTAAATCTTCCGGAAGTTTCTTATTTTTGTAATCATAAAAATAAAGCATAATGGCAAAGTTTCGTTTTAACATTCTTAGCAATTTTTGGAATTAGCTTTTCCGATATTAAATCTTTAGTTTTCTGTTAAATAAAAATTCCCCGCTGTAAATGGGGGGTTAAAGGATATAAAAACACGGCCTTGTTAAAGCCGTGTTTTTAATTTTTATAACATTTTATTTTTTAATCTTTGGGAAATCTGCTCAAGTTCTTCCAAAGAATTATAATGCAGAATTAACTTTCCTTTGCTCGGTTTACTGCCGTATTTAAGTTCTACCTTAGTGCCCAAAGCTTCTTGGAGAGATGATTCAAAAGCAAGGGTATCGGGTGTTTTTTGCGGTTTTTGTTTTACGGTTTCATCCATAGTGTTTTTAGCCGCTTCTTCCGCTTGGCGTACGGACATTTTTGAAGAGATAATTTTTTTGAATAAAACTTCTCTTTTTTTCTCGTCCGATACCATTAATAAAGCGCGTCCGTGTCCTTCGCTTATATCGCCGTTTTTAATGGCTTCCTGTATTTCCGGCTCCAAATTAAGCAGCCTCAAGGAGTTGGATACGGCGGCTTTGGACTTCCCGCAATATTCGCCCAGTTCGGTTTGGGATATCATAAACTTTTGCATTAAGCTTTTATAGCCCAAAGCCGTTTCTATCGGGTTTAAGTCTTCCCTTTGGATGTTTTCGATAAGGGCTAAAGCACACATTTGTTTGTCGTCAAGCTTTGAATGTATAATGCAGTCTATTTCCGTAAAACCGGCCAGCTGTGAAGCGCGGAAACGTCTTTCGCCTACAACCAGTTCATATTTATCCATACCCGGATCGTAAACCACTACAATAGGCTGAGTCAAACCGTGTTGCTTTAAAGATTCCGCCAGGCCTTGCAAGGATTCCTCATTAAAAGTCTTCCTGGGCTGATATCTGTTGGGGATAATTTTATCGAGCGGTATTTTTTGTACGCCGGAAGCGTTTTCCCCTCCTGCTTCATAAGACTCATTCATTCCGCCGTTTAATAAAGCGTCTAAACCTTTGCCTAAAGCTTTCCTCATATTAATAATTATCCTCCGAAGTCAAATTCAGTTCCTTTTGACGCGCCATATTTAAAATTATTGAAATCTTCCGCTTTTGCCCCTCTTCTTATAAGGAACTCAATGGCTAAATCCATATATGCTTTTGTGCCGCGGCAGGAAGGGTCATATTCAAAAATGCTTTGCCCAAAGCCCGGGGCTTCCGCTAAACGTATATTGCGCGGAATGGGTGTTTTGTACACTTTATCTCCGTAGAATTTAGAAACTTCTTCCTTAACTTGATTGGCTAAATTCATTCTGCCGTCAAACATGGTTAGTATCCCGCCGTCTATTTTAAGCTGGGGGCTTAAAAACTGTTTTACTTTGCTTATTGTATTAATAAAGTGGGCAAGTCCTTCCATGGCGTAATATTCGCATTGTATCGCGGTAAGCACGTTATCTGCTGCGACAAGCGCATTTACCGTAAGCAAACTTAAAGACGGGGGGCAGTCTATAATTATAAAATTGTACATTTTCCTTATAGTGGCAAGCTGTTCTTTAAGGAATTTTTCCCTGCCGTTTATATTTACAAGCTCTACTTCCGCCCCTGCTAAATCTTTATTTGCGGGCAGAATATCCAGCATTTCATTGCTGGTTTGCCTTACAACCTCTTTGAAAGAAGCGGTTTTTGTAAGGAAGTTATAAACGGTTTTATCTTCATCTTTTACTTCTATGCCCAATCCTGAAGTGGCGTTTCCTTGGGGGTCAAAATCCACAAGCAGCACTTCTTGCCCTAAGCAGGCAAGGGCATAGGATAAATTTACGGCGGTGGTCGTTTTGCCCACGCCGCCTTTTTGATTGGCAATGCAAACTATTTCACCCATTGTATTCTCCTATAAAAATATTTAATATAAAATTTAAAAACAAGTCAATAGTTGTTTATAGTGTTTTCACATGAAAACTTATTTATGCGGCTTGATATTAGGTTTCACGTGAAAACAGTTTCTTATCCGGCGGCAGAGTCTTCACATGAAAACATTTAGCATATGTGTTATAATAAAGTAATCGGAGATATAAATGAACATAAAAATATTGCCGTATAATACCTCTTGGACTGAAGATTATAAAGAGGCTTCTTTGTCAATAAAAAATATCTTGGGCAATTTGCTTGTAGATGTTTATCATGTAGGAAGCACTGCGGTTAAAGGGTTATCCTCAAGGCCTATTATAGATATAATGGCGGTTGTAAAGGATATTGGTATTATTGAAGATTATGAGGATATGTTTGAAAGCTTCGGTTATGAGTGCTTAGGGGAGTTTGGACTTCCGGGGCGCAGGCATTATCGCAAGTGTATTAATGGCATAGCTTACCATTTAGATATATTTGATATATATAATGAGAAAGAAATTATCAGGTTTTTGGCATTTAGGGATTATTTAAGAGAATATCCTGAAGAAGCTTCCTTTTACGGAGAACTTAAGCAGGCTTTAGCCTTGCAGTTCCCTGAAGATTTGGAAGGATACTCCATAGGCAAAAGTGTTTTTATTGATAATCTGGAAAAGAAGGCGGTAGAGTGGTATATAAACAAATTCTCCGTTAATGGCGATATATAATCGTGCGGTTTTCACATGAAAACTAAAAACTTTAATAAAGACGTTTTATACTTTTCCTATATTTGCTCTCAAGCTGTTTCCAATTAAATCTCACCTGTGCGGGAAGTTCTTTAAATATAGAAGTTTTATTGATTTCCGATATATATTTTGTATATTAAAAACCCCCGGTGTAATGCCGGGGGTTATAAGAATCATTTTACAAGGCCGATACGGTTTAAAGGCCAATGTATAAACCATGCTTTGCCTTTAATGTTTTCTTCCGGGATTGGGCCCCAGAAGCGGGAATCGCAGGAAAAATCCCTGTTATCCCCTATACCTAAATATGTGCCTTGCGGTATGGTAACCGGGCCGAAGTTATCCCTTAAGTACATACCCAAATGTTTTTCCAGTTTACGTTCTTCCCAAAGTTTTTGGTATTCTTCCCGGCTGAAAGGCAATGTTTCTTTAGATAATCTTTTTATGTCCTGATAAACTTCATAAGGTTGTGCCGGCATAAGTTCGCCGTTGATAAAAACTTGTTTATCCCTCATTTCTACGGTGTCGCCCGGCATACCTATAACGCGTTTTACGAAATCCCTTCCGTACTGAGGTTCCCCACAGTTTACCTGTTCTTTGCTTTCCGCCGGGAAGCGGAAAACTATAATATCTCCCCTTTTTATATCATTAAATTTTACTATTCTGTCTTTCATAAAAGGCAGCCTTATGCCATAAGTTATTTTATTTACAAAAAGGTTATCCCCTTCCAAAAGGGTGTTCCTCATGGAGGCTGAAGGTATCTTGAAAGCTTGTAAGAAAAGGAACATTACTACCGCTGCAAAGAAAGCGGCAAAATATACGGTTTCCGCCCATTCAAGATTAAAGGCAAATATTTTTTCGGTTTTCTTTTTATCAGCCTTACCTGCGGAGATAAAATTATACACGGCAAAAGCTATAGCGGCGGTAGTAATAAAAGCAAACGTTCTGGGTTCAAGCCCGCCCTGTATCCCGTTTTTGGCCATAAAGTTAAAAATATATATTATCAGAATACCGGCTATTAAAGCGAAAGAAGCGTTCCAAGCAGAGAAAACGGTTTTGTTTTCAAATATTTTCTTTTTATTCATCAGTTTGGATACTTTCGCGTAAACGAAAGCTGTTATGCCGGTTATAAGTAAAGTAAGTTCCATGATCAGCGTCCTTTTAAACCTTGTTTTTTAAGTGTTTTTTTATTGAGCAAAGCAAATTTAAATTTAACTGTTTTTTGGAAAAGCCCCCATATAAACGGTACTTTTTCCAAAAACAGTTTAAATTTAAATATCAAAAGATATTTTTTGTCGTAATTTTGTATAGTAACTTCCGCTCCGCCCGTTTCAAGCCATTTACGGTAGAAATTATCCCATTCTTTAAAGGGATAATTATCCCAAAACTTATAATCGCCCATGGCGTGCAGGATAAGAGCGTTTGCCGTTTTTATTGGGGAAAGTACGGGGTGGGAGTTGAATTTCCTCGGCAAAATGGCCGGTTTTATTGCAAATTTTTGCAAAGCCAAATTAAGTATGCCTTGGTCTATCCAAAGCAATTTGGAAGCCAAAGCCTTTGTTTGCTGATAGCACCAAGCCCCTATTTTAACGGGGTTTGCCATATTGTCGCTGAAAACTATTACCCCGGCGTTAAAATTACGCCGCAGTAGATCAAAACCTTTTATCGGTTTTAAAAAATTGGAAGCGACGATATTATCATCGTGGGCCAGCGCAAAGCCGGATTTTTTGAATTTTAAAATATTGATAAGTTCTTTCTTTACCAAAATATCCAAATCAAGCCAAAGCAGCTGGCGGTATTCTTTCAGCAGGAAGAAGCATTCGTACCTGGCCAAAGTAAGTTGGCTGTAGCGGCGAATGGTTTTTATGTCCGCCGTGGAAAAATTTAATTTGTACTCTTTAAAGAAAACCCGCCCTATCGAGCGCAGCGCCTTTCTGTTTTGCTGGGAAAGATTCTGATAGTAAATTATTATGTCTGCTTTTTTAAATAAAAGCGGAGAGTTTTGTTTTAAACTTAAAAGCGCGCAGCCGGCCGCGAAAGCGGCTTTGTCGTCGGTAGCCATCACTACGGCAAGCGGTTTTTTATGTTGGGACTGCATTTAAAAATCCACGGAAAAGATTTTTGTTTCAAAAGGCTGAAACTGCAAAAGAACACCGTCTTTTTTAGCTTGTGCGCTGGGCAAAACAGTTTCGTTTTGCTTGAAGTGTTCTTTTAGAATCAGATTTTCCGCGGAAGGCACTTTATCCACCGGCATTATACAGGAAGAGGGAACATCGCTGTAATTTATAATGACAATCTTCTGCGTGGTTTGCTGCGTCCAAGCCCAGCAGAGAATATTTTTGAAAGAAAGATCTTCCTCATTTGCCGGTTTAGGATTTTTAATAGTCCATTGCCCGCCGTGAAAGCACGGATGATTTATAATATCCAAAAAGTTTTTATAGAAATCATAAACTTCTTGGTCTACCTGCGCGAAACGGTGGGTATATTGTATAGGCAGGCGTTTTTCCTCTCCGTAGATTTGCGGCATGGTAAAAAGCCTTGCTCCTATCAAAGTGTATGCGGCCGCCGCGGCTGCTTTTGATTTTTCCCGCCCGAAAGCCAATAAAGGCGCTTCCTCGTCGTGGTTGGCTATAAATCTCAGCGATCTTTTTTGGTAAAGATGCTCGGCGTTTAAGTGCCCTTGTATATCCTGCGCCGTGGAAATGCGCAAACGGTCATAAAGGGTTTTGTCGTAAGTATAGTCAAAACCGAGCTTCTGCACTTCCCATTCAAGGCCCCAGTAAACTTCGGCCAAAAATGTAAATCTGGGATATTCGCTTTTGACTTCGCTTATAACCTGCGGCCAAAATTCTTCCGCGGGCATTTCGTCTTTGACGAAGTTCCCCCAAGTATCGCGGAACACTTTGTTCAGCATTAACATTACCATGTCGCAGCGCAGGCCGTCGCACAACGGAACTATTTTAAGCAAAGTGTCTTTTAAAAATTTTCTTGCTTTGGGATTAAAATGATTTATCTGTACGGTATCGGTCCAAGAGGGAAAATAAGGGTCCTTCCCGTGGGCCAGCCAATAACCGTTCCGCGTTTGGAAGAACAATTCTTTCACTTTTGGTTCTTCGTCGGAAAAAACAAAAACGTCTTTATCGGTCAAGGTCAGAGGATTATCTTTTGAAAGATGATTGCCGGCAAAATCCAAAATAAGTTTTATGCCGAAATCGTTTAATCTTTTCTTTAACTTCAGCAAGGCTTCGTTCCCGCCGAAAGCCTCGTTTACCGTATAATCGTAAATTGCGTATTGAGATCCTACAATATCGGCCTTATCGTAACCGGGGGCCGCTTTGGAAAGATAATCGTTTATAGCCTTGTCTTCCCTCGCGATTGCACGGGATGCGGGGCTTTCTTTCCAGACGCCCATAAGCCAAAGAGCGTCGAAGCCGTGTGCTTTCATCTCAAAGAGATCCTGCTCCGGCACGTCGGCCAAAGTAATGTTTTCCTGTTTTAAATCGGCCTTGATTTGTTTAAGCCAATTATGGGCGTTGATTTCTAAGATATGGGGATTTGTGCGCATAAAAACCTCTGACATTTATAATTATATCACTTTATTGGGAAAAGTCCATAAATTAAGCAAAATCAGGCAAAAATTTCTACAATTGCTTTATGAATAAGCTTGAAGCCCTAAGCGTGATGTACGGCCTGCCTACCGCGGATTTGCGCGCGGAATACGCGCGGCTCGGCGCTTTAAAGGTCAATATGATAACGCCGTCTTTATACGGCAGCGGCGTTACGGAATTGGCCTCGACCCTTAACGGATATTTCCGCGAACTCGGCTTAAAAAGCGACTGGAGCGCGCTTGAAGCCGACCGCCGTTTTTTTGTATTGAGTAAAAAAATAACCGAAGCCCTTTCGCTGAGTTTTAATTCCGTTACGCGCGAGGAACTGAAAGAGTTCAAAGAGCTTTCTTATTCTTTGCTCCTCCCATCCGACTGCGACATTTTGTATATGCACGATTTCCACGCTTTGATTGCGGCGGAAAAACTTAAAAACGTAAAAAAGATTTATCGCTGCCATTTTGACATTTCGCGCGCCAATGCCGATGTCTGGGCTTTTTTGAAACCTTATATAGAATCCTGCGACGGCGTTATTTTTACTTCTCCGCAAAGCCACCCCGCTTTAAACCGCCGCGCGGATTATATTTTGCCTTCAATAGATCCGTGTTCCGTCAAAAATACGGTCGTCGGCAAAGCCGAGCGCGAAGAGGTTTTAAAAAAATTTGGCATTCCTTTAGATAAACCCATGGTTTTGCAGGTGTCGAGATTTGACAGAGTCAAAGATCCTTTCGGCCTGATAGACGTTTTTAAAGAAGTCGCTAAAAACATTCCGTCCGTTTTGGTCTATGCCGGCGGTTTTGCGCCCGATGACGTCAACGCTTCCGCTCTTTATGACGAACTGAAAAAATACGCTGCCGGGCGGCGGGATATAATACTTCTCTCAATTAATCGGCATGATTACGAAATCGCCGCTTTACAAAGTGCGGCGGACGTAGTGGTGCAAAAAAGTTTCAGCGAAAGTTTCGGCCTTTCCATAACCGAAGCTTTATGGAAAAGCAAACCCGTCGCCGCAAGCGACGTCGGCGGAATAAGGCTTCAAATTATCAACAATAAAACCGGTCTTTTATGCCGAAATAACGCAGACTTCGCCTCATCCGTAATAAGGCTGCTTCGGGATAAATCTTTGGCGCAAAGGCTTGCCGCCGGGGGAAAACGTTTGGTAACGGAAAAGTTCCTCATTACGCGCGAACTCAAAAGCCATGCAGAAATTTTCAAAAAGATAGTATAATGGAAATAAGGCTCTGTTTCGCCGGGCCGGGGCAGAATATGATATCAAAACAAGACCATATCTTAATAGCCGGCTTGGGCATACAGTTTGCCGTGATAATGTGCATAGGCGCTTTCGGCGGTTACTGGCTTGATAAAAAATTCGGCACATTGCCGGTATTTATACTTTCTTGCAGCGCGGCGGCTTTTTCTTTGGCTATATATATAATGGTGCGCTCCGCGAAAGCCTATGTTTATAAGGATAAAAAGAAATGATAGAAGAACTTCTTGCTCATCATATATTGGATCACAGTTTTAATATAAGCCTTTGGGGAGTTAATCTGCCCATAACCCAGCATTCTGTTTACATGTTCGGCATAAGCGTGCTTCTTTTTGTGCTGTTGATAATTTTCGCCAAAAAGAAAGGCGGGCGCGTAAGAACTTTTTTGGAAATGTTCGTAACTTTTGTGCGCGATGAAATCGCCGTGCCCAATTTGGGCGAGGAAGAAGGCCGCAAACTTACTCCGTTTTTTTGTTCGCTTTTAATTTTTCTGCTGACGGCAAACTATGTAGGCATGCTTCCCGGCGCAAGGACGATAACTTCCAACATTTCCGTAACCGGCGGCATGGCCATACTAAGTTTGATTTTGATTTTGGGCCTCAGCATTAAGGAAAACGGCCCGATAGGCTGCCTTAAAACTTTCGTTCCGGGCGGCGTTCCCGGATGGCTGGTTCCGCTTTTGTTTCCTTTGGAAATTTTAAGTTTAATCATAAAAGTTTTTGTTTTGGCCGTCCGTCTTTTCGCAAACATGACGGCGGGGCATATCGTATTGATAGGTTTGTTTTCTTTCATCTTTATTATGGGCGAAAGGAGCATAGCCTACGGTTACGGTACGGCCGGGCCGGTGCTCGGCATGACGCTTTTTGTAAGTATACTTGAATTGCTTGTGGCGGCGATACAGGCCTATGTCTTTACTTTGCTTACGGCCATTTTCGCGGGGCTGCAAATGCATTCACATTAACTCACGGAGGAGTAAAATTATGGAACTTGAAGTACTTAAATATATCGGTGCAGGTTTTGGCGCGGGTTTATCCGTAATAGGCGCCGCTTTGGGTATCGGCAAAATCGGTGCCGCGGCATTGGAAGCTTCAGGCCGCCAACCGGAAGTAGCCGCCGTAGCCAGGATAACGATGATTATCGCCGCCGCTTTGGTTGAAGGCGCGACGTTCTTCGCTCTGGTAATCTGCTTAATGATGGTTTTATAAACCTGAAAGGACAGTATGGATTCATTGTTAAAACCCGATATAGGGTTAATGTTTTGGACGATAGTCAACTTTCTGCTGTTGGCTTTCCTGCTGGCTAAATTTGCGTGGAAACCTTTAATGAACGCGCTTGACGCCAGGGAAAAGCAAATAGCGGAAGACGTCGCCGGCGCGCATAAAGCGAGAGAAGACGCTGAAACTATCAAAAAACAAGTTGAGAAGACTTTGGCCGATACCGCCATGGAAAGCTCAAACAGAATAAAAGAAGCGTCGCAGGCCGGCGAACAGCAGAGGCAGGCCATAATAGCCCAAGCTAAAGACGAAGCTCAAAATCTTATCAATCAGGCTAAGGCGGAAATAGAGGCGGAAACGCAAAAAGCCATAGAAGCGGTTAAGAAAGAAGTCGTGGATACGACAATGCTTGCCGCGAGGAAAGTGATCGGCAAAGAAGCCGACAAAGCCGCCAACGAAAAGCTGATTGAAGATTTGCTGAAGGATATTAAAGTCAAATGAAAGCGAATATGTCTGTTTTAGCGCAGAGATACGCCAAAGCGTATGATTTGGTCGCCAAAAACGACAATGCCGCCGCGCAAAAAAATTATGAGCTTTTTAAAGAGGCTTTATCCTCGCTTAAACCGGTGGAGGAGTATATCAACAATCCGACGATATCCCCCTCGGTTAAGCTGGAGTTGGCTTCAAAAGCTTATGGCAATGCGGATACGGCGGCGTCCTTTGTCAAACTGTTAATTTCCGCCGGAAGGTATTACCTTGCCGGGGAGATAGCAAAAGAACTGCAGAATCTGCTTGACGCTCGCCTCGGCATAAAGAGAGCGACCGTATTTTCCGCCGGGGAACTTGACGACGGCGCCAAACGCGGACTCGGCGAGGCTTTAAGCAAATATTTTAACAGCGCTCTTGCCTTGGATTATAAAACGGACGCTTCTCTTTTAAGCGGCGTCGTTATCCGCTGCGGCGACTTGCTTATCGACGCCAGCGCGGAAGGCAGAATTAAACAGATGACGAAAATTTTAACGGAAAGGTAATTATATGGGTATAAGACCTGATGAGATAACCTCAATCATCAAAGAAAAGATAGAAAATTTTGTACCCCAAACCCAAACCGACGAAGTCGGCACCGTAATAAGCGTAGGCGACGGCATCGCCAGAGTATACGGGCTTAACAAGGCTGTGTCGGGAGAGCTTTTGGATTTTCAAAGCGGTGTAAAAGGGCTTGCCATGAACCTTGAGTACGACAATATCGGCTGCGTACTCATGGGGCCCGACACCGAAGTAAAAGAAGGGGACACCGTAAAAAGAACGGGCAAAGTAATCAGCATCCCGGTAGGTGAAGCCCTGCTGGGCCGCGTGGTTAACCCGCTTGGAGTTCCTCTTGACGGAAAGGGCCCCGTCAACACCACCGAAACGCGCCCCATGGAAGTAGTCGCGCCCGGCGTGGTTGAACGTCAGCCCGTTAAACAGCCTTTGCAGACCGGCCTTAAGGCCGTTGACGCAATGGTGCCGATAGGCAAAGGGCAAAGGGAACTTATCATCGGCGACAGACAAACGGGTAAAACCGCCATCGCCATTGATACCATTATCAATCAAAAACAACAAAACGAAGGAGTAATCTGCATTTACGTGGCTATAGGGCAGAAGCAGAGCACCGTAGCCCAGGTGGTGCAGACTTTGACGGACTTCGGAGCTATGCCTTATACGATAGTCGTTTCGGCCAACGCTTCCGATCCGGCCTCTCTTTTGTACGCGGCCCCTTATGCCGGCTGCGCGATGGGCGAATATTTTATGTGGAAAGGCAAAGACGTCCTTATCGTTTATGACGATCTTTCCAAACACGCCCAGGCCTACAGGGAAATGTCCTTGCTGCTCAGGCGTCCGCCCGGCCGCGAAGCCTATCCCGGCGACGTATTCTATTTGCATTCAAGGCTTTTGGAAAGGGCTTGCAAACTCAGCGACGAAAACGGTGGCGGTTCTCTTACCGCTTTGCCGATTATCGAAACTCAGGCCAACGATATTTCGGCTTATATTCCGACTAACGTCATTTCCATTACCGACGGGCAGATCTATTTGGACGCAAACTTATTCCGCTCCGGCGTAAAACCGGCCATCGACGTGGGCTTTTCGGTTTCGCGCGTAGGCGGCAGCGCCCAAAAGAAAACCATGCGTAAAGTTTCCGGCACTTTAAGGATAGACTTGGCCCAATACCAAGAGCTGGAATCTTTCGCCCAGTTCGGTTCGGAGTTGGATAAAGAATCCCAGTTCCAGCTTGCCAGAGGCCAAAGAATGAAAGAACTTTTAAAACAGCCTCAGTACGGACCTATGCTTGTTCCCGAGCAGGTTTTAACTTTATTTGCCGGCGTCAGGGGCTATGTGGACCATGTATCCGTAAATAAAGTTCTTGATTACCAAAACGAACTTTTGGCTTTCGTAAAATCTTCCCACCCGGAGCTTTTAAAAGATATAGCCGCTGCCGGCGGGGAAGGTATCGGCGAAGAACTTGAAAAGAAGATTGTCGCCGTATTGGAAGAATTTAAACCTCTTTTTAAGGAGAGCAAATAAATGACTCAGAAAAAATATTTAATTACCGGCGGGGCCGGTTTTATCGGCAGCAATTTAGCTTTTGAATTACAGAATCAAGGCCACAGCGTAACGATAGTCGATGACTTTTCGTCCGGCCATTTTAAAAATCTTATAGGTTTTAAGGGCGATATCGTCGCCGCGAACGTCTTTGAGGAAATGCCGGAAGAAAACTATTTTGACGCTATTTTCCACGAAGCCGCTATAACCGACACCAATATCCACGATCAGAAGCTTATGATGCAAATGAACGTCGAAGCTTTTAAAAACGTGCTTTATTACGCCGCCGCCAATGATATTAAACGCGTCGTTTACGCCTCCTCCGCGGCCACTTACGGCAACGGCGAATGTCCGATGAACGTCGGCCAGACCCCCAAACCGGAAAATATTTATGGCTTTTCCAAAGCGATTATGGATAATGTCGCAAGGGAATTCGCAGCGGAAAACAGAGATATGGTAATTGTGGGCTTAAGATATTTCAACGTATACGGCCCGGGCGAATATTTTAAAGGCAAGACGGCCAGCATGATGTATCAGCTTTACAATCAGATGAAGCAGGGCTACCGCCCCAAAATCTTCAAAATGGGCGAACAGGAAAGGGATTTCGTCTATATTAAGGACGTAGTAAAAGCCAATATGTGCGCGCTTAACAATGCAAAAGAATCCTGCGTCGTTAACGTCGGCACGGGCATATCCCGCAACTTCAACGATATCGTAAAATGCCTTAACAACGAACTTAGGCTGAATCTCGCCCCGGATTATATTGATAATCCTTCCAGCTTCTATCAG
>NZ_CALGEO010000124.1:0-5576 GCF_937881865.1 Candidatus Proelusimicrobium excrementi | reverse complement strand
GTACGGTGGTCATTAAACCGTCTTTGATACCAAATTTATCATGTAAAACTTTGGCGATAGGGGCCAAGCAGTTGGTGGTGCAGGAAGCGTTGGAAACGAACTGCGTACCTTTTACGTAAGTTTTTTCGTTCACGCCGACTACGAACATCGGGGTGGCATCCTTGGAAGGAGCAGACATTACCACATATTTGGCGCCGGCTTTAATGTGAGCCTGGGCCTTTTCCTGCGTAAGGAATAAACCGGTGGATTCGACGACGTATTCCGCGCCGACTTCGTCCCATTTAAGATTGGCGGGATCTTTTTCCGCGGTTACGCGGATTTTTTTGCCGTTTACGATTAAGAGATTGTGCTCTACATCGGCTTCAACGGTACCGTTGAACTGACCGTGCATCGTATCGTATTTAAGCATATAAGCCAAATAGTCGACGGGGCACAAATCGTTAATGCCGACGATTTCAATATCATTGCGTTCTTGAGCCGCGCGGAATACGAAGCGACCGATGCGGCCAAAACCGTTAATACCAACTTTTATTGACATAACTTTAAATATCCTCCAATTGGATTTTTTATTTCACATATATAATACTATTTTTTTACTTCTTTTTAAATACGCCAGGAACAAGCTTTTACCTGTTTAATTATCTTGCTCCAGCCTGCATAAGCCGCCCCGCGGTATTTAAGCGAAGAAAAAACTTAAATTTACCCAAATATGGAAAATTGTTAGCCGTGAGAATATAACTTAACACGAGCAAATAAAAGCGGCAAAGTGCTAGCCGCGAGAATTTAACTCAGACCGAGTAAAAAAGGTGAGAACAAACAATAAAGCCCGGGGCCTTATAGCCCCGGGCCTAAAACCTCTCCGCCAAACTACATCATCCTGGCCGGTTCGTCATCATAAGCGACGTACGGCCATTTTTCCCTTTCAAAAATCTTAAGCCGCGCAGGAAGTTCATTTATTGGGAAGTGCATATAAACAGGGTCATTTATCAAGTTTTTTACGTTGCGCCCCGCTATACCTATATCATTTAAATGGTCGTTTACGCCGAAGACGACGTTAAACCCGTCTTGCTTCTGAACTTCCTTAATGTTAACGTCGTTGAAAGGCACTTTAAGGTAAATATCGCCCGATTCCGTATTCTTGATATAATCGGAATTAAACGTATGTCTGAGCTGAGCCAAATAAATGCCTTCCGCGCCGATAACGTTTACCAAGCCGCCTTCTTCATTGACGTCAACCACGACAGGCAAGTCCGCTTCCCCTACGGTTCCTTTATTGGAATGGAGCGTTATGTTATCAGCCGTAATATTGGCCACGCCGCCCAAGTCATTCACTTTGATATCCTCATCGGTAATGACGGAAACATCACCCGCATTTACGGTTAAAGAATCAATCTTAAGGCCGTTGGCGAAGCCGGTAAGATAAATCCCTTTTTCCGCCTTGGCGGTTAAAGAAGAAGATTCCCATAAGGAAGAGCCTTCAATCTTAAGCGGATTTTCTTCCGTGCCGATTGAGCCGCTTTGCGCGGTAAGGTTTATATCATGCGCCGCGACGTATCCTTTCGCGCCGGAGAATATATTAGACGCGCTTTCCAATACGGCCGAACCGTTCTCGGCTGAAACGACATTGTTCAAAACCAAGTCCGATACGGAGGCAAGAACATTAACGTCTTTTTCCGCGACGACTTTGCCCAAAACGCTTGCGGAACCTTTTGAATTTATGTAGATGTCATCGCCGAAAGCGTTTATCAAGCCGGACGCGTCAATATTAAGATAGGAAGATTCCTCGCCTATGTTGCAATTTTCGCAGGCGAAAGTCATATCCCCCCCGGCTTTTATCAGGCTTTGAGCGGAAGCGTTTAATATATCGCTTTTTGAGGCGATCTTAATATCTCCGCCGGAAGTAAAACCGGCAATATAAAGGGGCTCTTTCCCCGCGCCTTCAATATAGGCGGAGCCGGAAGTTTTTACGTTTAAAGCGTTAATGCCGCCCCTCCCCTGTTCAAGGGCTACGCCCAAAGCCTGCTCTTCACTGCCGGCTTCGGCAGCTTCAATATTAATTCCGTATGCCCTTATATTCGGCAAATCGTCGCCGCGCGCGTCGGTAACGGCGCCGGAGGTTTTAATATCGGCCAAACCTTCGGTAAAGATATAATCCACCGCCAAATTACCCGGTGAGGAAAGCCAAACGCCGTCCAAAGCTCTGGCGTTTAATTTTCCGGAAATATCCGCGCTTAAAGCTTTTTCTCCCGAGCCTATCGCACCTTCGGAAGCTTCCAAAGTAAGATTGCCGCCTTTGATATTTACGCCTTCTTCCTCAAGCACGTTATAAATGCCGCCCGCGCCCATAATAGTGATATTATTGCCGGCGGAATCTATTGAACCTACGTTGATATCCTGCTCCGCGCCCAAGTAAATAAAACCGGAAGCGTTTAAATCAATTCTGTCGGCGTGGATATCGACGTCTTCCCTCTTAAGAACCGTAAGGGTTTGCCCGTCTTCGGAGAAGACTATATTATCCCTTTCGGCGGAAGATATAAGCAGTTTCTTTTCGTCGCTTAAGTTTTTAAAGTCCGCAATATTAAAAGTTTCCCCGCCGTTGTCCTGGCCTATCGCTCCGCCGGCTTTTACCCTGACGTTCGCGCCTTTTATATTCGGGTCTTCAACCATATATTGCGTGTTGACTTTATTGTCAAGGCTGGCCGCGTCTATCTTATAGGTAAGCTGATCTTCAGTCCAGCCCGCGCCGTCCTCGTCCATAAGGCCGAGTGCGTTCCAATCTTTAAGCAGTTCCTCTTTGCTGCGCTGATCTATGACTTCGTTTTTATTTTCGTCATATATCCCGCCGGCGGTTTCCAAATCGACGTCGCCGGATTTGGATTCTATCAGATTAATACCCAAATCGCCGGAAGAAGCGTTCTTTACGGCAACGCTTTCCTGCGCCGAAGCCGAAAGATGATTCGTATCCAAATTTACGGCTAAGCCGTCTTTACCGATGGAACCCATGGCGGCCTGCAAAGTTACGCCATCGCCTTTAATTAAGGAGGAAGCGTCCTTCCCGTAAACGGAACGTTCAGATTTAATATTAACGCCGCCCGCGCCGCTGATATTGCCGAAGACGAAATCGCTCGCCATTACGGAAGCCAAATTAATATCGCCAGTTTCGGAAGAAACGTTTACCGCTCCGCCGTTAAGTTCCACATTGACGGCGTTTTGCCCGCCGACTCCGTTCTTGGCGGTGATATTGACGTTCTGCGCTTTAATATAAGCGTCCGCGCTGTTGGACTTAACCGCCCCGCCCGAAGCCGTAATGTTGACGTCGCCGGAAGCATTGTTAAGCAAACCGTTTAAAATAATATTCGACTTGGACGAATTAATATCCAAAGAAGAAGAATCATAACCGTCAAAAGTTATCTTAACGGGATAATCCGCCTTAACGCTGTGGGTGTTGATTTCTTTATGGCCTTCTTCGTATTTTACTTCGTGATGATTGGTTTTAGTGGAGAATATCCACCAGCCGCTGGTCGTCGTCCAGCGTTTGTCATAAGTTTTGTAAGGTACGGGATTGCCGTTTGCATCCACTACGGGCTTGCCCTCGTTATCAAGCAGAACGACGTCCTTATCTTCAAAAGTATATGTATAAGCTTTTGAAGAGTCTTCCCCGGTCTTTACAAACTCCCCTTCGTATAAAGAGTTATCCTGCAAGTATCTGGTGTTTGTAAGTTCATAGCTGTCGTCGGGTACTAAAAAGTCCATACCCCAGAAGGTGTTGCTTTCTTTTTTATAAGTGGTTTCTTTTATTTTTTCTTTGCCGGTGTTCCAATAATATCTCTGCCCGGAAAGCGGATTATAAGAAGTTTCCCTGCCGCCTTCAATTCTGCTTACTATATTATTGGCGTTGCCGTCCGCGTCCCTGGTATTGCTGTTTACGGTCAGCAAAGTATCGCCGGAGCGGTAATATACCGTTTCCAAGAATCCGCCGGTGGCGTCTCTTTGGGCGGTATCGGTAATTTTTATGGTTCCTTCCACTTTACTGCTTGCGTCCAAGGAATTTAAAAACAAATCGTAGGAAGAATTATTCGCCACGTTTATGCGCCCGAAACCGTCAAGAACTTTAAGTTCGCCGTAATTGCCGCCGGTATTAAGAATATGGCCGAAAAGCTCCAGCCTGCCGCCGTCAACTTTGACGTCTTTAAGTTCTATTCTGTTTTCAAGGACGTTAAAATACGCTTGTATATTGCCCGAATCGTTTATGGCGTAAAGTTCGCTTACGTTTGCCTCGTGCCTGTTTTTGCGCGCATAATAATCTGCTGCGGCCGCTTCAATGCTGTTAAAAGTGCGTCCGTCGGCGGAAAGCGTAAAGTTATCGCCGATATTAAGCGTCAAATCCTTGGAACCGCTTTGGACAAGCCCGTTAATATCAAGATAAGCCGCGCTCAAAAATACGTTATTGCCCGATATTGAAGTTCCGCCGCCGCGGGCAGAGCCCTCAAGCGAGGTGTCGGTTTTGCCGCTTTCTGAAGAGGAAGCGACGTCCCCCCAATAACCGTAAGGATTGCCCGCCACGTGCAGGAAGCTGTCAGAAACGTAAGACTGCATAATCTTATCCGCCGCTTCAATGGAAATGTTTTTGGCGCGCATATTTCCTTTTGCCTGGATACTGCCTGAGGAATATACGTTAATATCGCCGTTATCGTTAAGGATATCGCCAAGGAACTCCAAGTTAGGCGCACGGTTTTGATAAGAGTAAGAGGATTTTATCTTTATTGAAGGCCTGCCGTTTTCAAGCCCGCCGGAAGAAACGACTTCGCTCAAAGAAGCCGTTTTATAGTCGGCGTTGGCGGAAGCTATATCCTGCGCGCTCTTTACCAAAGCTCCGTTATAGTAAATGCTGCCGGTGGAAGAAGAATCTATGGTAACGTCATTAAAGCGCATAAACAAATCGCTGTTATTGTTAATTTCCACTTCCGCCGACCCCGGAGCCGAAAGCTTGCCCGCGCCGGTGATATTATCCGCGTTGATGCTGATATCGCCCATATTAGCGCGGATATCGTCAAAAACTATGAAATCTACGGGGACTTCCGTCATAAGCCCGTTTTCGTCTATTTGGCCCAAAGCCGCAAGTTCGCTTTCAAGCCTGTTTATTTCCGCCTGATAAGCGGCGGCGGAAACTTCGGAAACGGAATACTGCGCTTTTAAAATGCGGAATTTTTCTATTTCGTTTAAAAAAGGCGTGTTGCCTTTATCAAATGAATTAATAAATGTTAAATCTCCTTCAAAATCTTCTGCAGTATATACTTTACCATCAGCAGAAGCAGCAACTGCACCGCTTGCCAGCATCAGGCCTGCCAGAATTGCAGAAAGGGTCTTCTTGAGTTTCATAGATTCCTCCTTGTAGTAAAATGCTTTCTTATCGAAATCTGTCATTTTTTCTGATAAAGAAAGTGATAGCTTTCTGTATACAATATTATACAACACGACAGATATAATGTCAATAGATTTTCCGCAGAATTTTCCTCATGAGGAAATCTTTACGCTTTCTTAAGCATTTTGATTTTTCAGCCAAACACTTTTCATTC
>NZ_CALGEO010000123.1:0-6308 GCF_937881865.1 Candidatus Proelusimicrobium excrementi | reverse complement strand
CACAGCCTTCTCGGTGTTGATACCCTGTCCATCACCACAGAGAACCGGAAGCTGGAACCCGACGGAGCGATCGTCATGGAATTGGATCGTATTCTATTTATGGACAGCAGCACGGAGCAGGGCCGTGACTGACGGAAAGGAACTCTATGAAATTTATCTCTTGGAATGTTAATGGTCTTCGTGCCTGTGTACAAAAGGGATTTTTAGATTATTTTAATGAAATGGATGCAGATGTTTTTTGCATACAGGAAACGAAGATGCAGCCGGGACAGTTGGAACTCGAATTGCCGGGGTATTATCAGTACTGGAATTCTGCGGAGAAAAAGGGTTACTCCGGAACAGCGCTATTTTCTAAGAAAGAGCCATTGTCCATAACTTATGGAATCGGGGTGGAGGAGCATGACCACGAAGGCCGTGTGATTACTGCGGAATTTGAGGATTATTATGTGGTAACCGTTTACACGCCGAACTCACAGCGCGAGCTTACGAGATTGGACTACCGTATGCAGTGGGAGGAAGCATTTCTTGCCTATATTAATGGTTTGAAGGAGAAGAAGGGTGTACTTTTCTGTGGAGACTTGAATGTCGCGCACAAGGAAATTGACCTTAAGAACCCAAAGACCAATCACCGTAATGCGGGCTTTACGGATGAGGAGAGAAACTGTTTTACAAGAGTACTTGAGAATGGTTTTATCGATACTTTCCGATATTTTTATCCTGAAAAAGAAGGAATCTATTCCTGGTGGTCTTATCGGTTCCAGGCAAGAGCTAAGAATGCAGGGTGGAGAATTGATTATTTTATGGTATCGCAAATTTTGCAGGAAAAATTGCAAAATGCGTCGATTTTAACCCAAATTTATGGTTCCGACCATTGTCCGGTGGTTCTTGAGATTGATTTGAATAGTTAGTGTAATTTAAAAAGGATGTCTTAACTGTTATGTGTTCTAAGGCTTATGACACATGACAGGGAGGACATCCTTTTTTGGATAAAAAATGAAAGCAACTGTCAAAGAGTTCACGGAATGCAGGAAGCATCATGGTAACGCGTGGAATGGGAATTGCGTTGATTGTGTTTTTTGCAGCCGGCTATTTGATGGGATTTAAAAACCTTATGATGCGTCAGGAAAAAGAGGCTATGCAGATGGCACAGCAACAGATACAGGGTGTCGAATTAGAAGAAAAACGACAGGAAGTATCTGGTGAAACAGACAGCATGGAGGCAGCGGTAGAGCTAAAGGTTGTTCCGGGGGAAGAAACCGTAGAAGAACAAGTAATCTATAACGAGAATGATGTTATCATTAAAGTAATAGGGTTAGGAAAAAGAGAAATTTTCGGTGGCGTGAGAACAGAATTGAAGCTTTCCATTCAAAATAATGCAGAAGGAAGTAAAAATAAAATTACGGCCAAAGCCCGGCATATTAGTGTTAATGGTTTTATGCTAGGATATATGGATGCTGTGGATGTAGAAGCTTGGGGAGATGAAGAAGAAGCGGTTATCTATTTCTGGGATTCTGAATTAGAGAACCGCCAGATAGAGACCAAATGTCGTTGACTTTGAGGAAAGTGATGTTGCTGGGATGAGAGATATCACACTGCATTTTAAAATTCAGGAGAGTATGGATGAACAGGGCAGCATGGCATATGAAACAATCTATGAATCAGATATTGTTGTGAGTTCATTTTAAGCTGATTTTGGGGAGTAGAATATTAGAATTTTTAATATTCTACTCCCCCCAAAAATTAAGTAGATAACAGTTTTCTGGTTGAAAATATTTTCAACAGATATCAAACAAACAGCATTAACCTTTATTAAAATTCGCCCGCTTCCTCATAGTCGGATCCAAAATTCTCTTGCGGATTCTGAGACTCTGAGGTGTGATTTCCAAAAGTTCATCCACATCGATAAATTCCAAAGCCTGTTCCAGACTCAGGATTCTTGGCGGTGTGAGACGTAATGCTTCGTCCGCACTGGAAGAACGGGTGTTGGTAAGCTGTTTCTTTTTACAGACATTGATTTCAATATCTTCTGCTTTTCCGGTCTGACCTACCACCATTCCGGCATATACTTTTTCACCGGGACCAATGAATAAAGTTCCACGTTCCTGGGCATTGAAGAGACCGTAGGTAATGGCTTCGCCAGCTTCAAAGGCAATCAGCGAGCCTTGTTTGCGATAACTTAAATCTCCTTTGTAAGGTCCATAACCATCAAAAATTGTATTTAAAATACCATTTCCCTTGGTATCTGTAAGAAATTCACCACGGTAACCGATCAGTCCGCGGGAAGGAATGGAAAATTCAAGTCTGATATATCCTCCGTTGATGGGAGTCATGCCCTGTAATTCTCCTTTGCGGTTGCTTAACTTCTGGATCACACTGCCGGAAAATTCTTCCGGAACATCAATATAAGCAATTTCCATTGGTTCTAATTTTTTGCCTTTTTCGTCTTCCTTATATAATACCTCTGCTTTGGAAACCGCAAATTCAAAACCTTCACGGCGCATATTTTCAATCAAAATAGTAAGGTGCAGTTCGCCGCGGCCGGAAACTTTAAATCTGCCTTCGCCTTCCAGCTGTTCCACTTTAAGGCCGACATTGGTCTGCGCTTCCTTTTCCAAGCGGGCTTTTAAATGCCTGCTGGTAAGGAATTTGCCCTCGCGCCCGGCAAACGGGGAATCGTTCACGAAAAAGTCCATAGATATAGTAGGCTCGTCAATGGCCAAAGGCGGCAAAGGTATAGGATTATCCGGATGGCAGACGGTATCGCCCACGTCTACGCCCTCAAGCCCGCTTATGGCGACGATATCTCCAGCTTTGGCGCTTTCGGTTTCTGTTTTGCTGAGGCCGAGGAATTTTTCAATCTTTACGGCTTTTGCGTTTACGCTGCCGCCTTTATTCTTTAAAAGCACTACGTTATCGCCTTTATTGACGGAACCGTTCAATATCCTGCCTATGCCGATATGGCCGAGGAAATTATTGTAATCCAGCATGGTAACCTGCATTTGCAAAGGTTTGGTTTCGTCCGCTTCCGGTTCCGGCACGTATTTGATTATGGCGTCAAAAAGCGGTTTAATGTCAGTGCCTCTTTCTTCCAGTTTGTCGGAAGCCCAGCCTTCGCGGCCCGAAGCGTAAAGTATAGGGAAATCAAGCTGCTTGTCGTCCGCGCCGAGTTCCATAAAAAGTTCAAAAACCTCATCCACCACCGCAGACGGGCGGGAGTTTTCCCTGTCCATTTTATTGACGACGACTATCGGACGCAGACCCAAAGCCAAAGCTTTTCTTAATACGAATCTGGTTTGCGGCATGGGGCCTTCCACAGCGTCGACCATTAAAATCGCTCCGTCAACCATTTTAAGCACGCGCTCGACTTCGCTGCCGAAGTCCGCGTGTCCCGGAGTGTCTACGATGTTTACGGTATAGTCTTTATATTTTACCGAAGTGCACTTTGCCAAAATTGTTATTCCCCTTTCTCTTTCCAAGGGATTGGAATCCAAAACGGTTTCCTGGGCTTCATCCTGCTTAACTTTAAACTGGCCCGCGTATTTGAGCAAAGAATCTACGACGGTAGTCTTGCCGTGGTCGACGTGGGCTATAATGGCCACGTTCCGAATGTCTTTTCTGGTGTTCATATTATTCCTTATAAGTAAATTAAAAAACCGCGCGCCAAAAAACGGTGCCCGCAGGCAGAGCCGACGGGCAGCCGTATTTTTACGCCTTTATTATATTATAACTTATCTATAAATCGCAGGAAAGCCTCTTTGCCTTTGGCGTCATGCTTAAACACCCCGCATGAAGCCAAAACTTTGACGAAAGTGCGGCCGATTTCCTCAAGTAGGATTTCGGGCACGTCTTCGGCTTTAAAGCCTTTGTAGTCTTTGATGAAGCTCTGTACCCAGTTATAATGCTGGGCCAAAGAAGATAAATCCTTCATTTTTTCCGTTTTGCCGGCGGCTATCAAAGACGCCGCTTGCGCCATTTCGTTTTTAAGTCTGCCCGGCAAAATAGCCATGCCCAAAGCTTCTATCAGGCCGATGTTTTCCCTTTTGATATTATGAAATTCCGGCCTGGAATGGAAAACGCCCCAAGGAAATTCCTTAGTGGTGCGGTTGTTGCGCAAAACAAGGTCCATTTCATAGGAGCCGTCTTTAAAGCGGGCTATCGGCGTTACAGTATTATGCGGGGTTTTGCCGCTGGCGTGCAGAATGTCGACAGAAGGATCGTCATATTTTTGCCACACGTTAAGAACATGAGCCGCCGCTTTTGCAAGCTGGGCTTTGGGTCCGCGCAGCCTTAAAACGGAAAGAGGCCAGCAAATAATGTCAAAGCTGATTTTAGGGAATTTTTTTACTCTAAAGCGCTTTACGGACTGGGCCTTTTCCATAGGGAAGACGTACCGCCCTGCCTGATAATGGTCATGGGATAAAATCGACCCGCCGACTATAGGCAAATCCGCGTTTGAACCTATAAAATAATGCGGAAACTGCTCCACAAAATCCAACAGGTTTTTAAACGTGTCGGGCGTAATTTTCATCGGGCGGTGATCTTCGCAAAAAACTATGCTGTGCTCGTTATAATAAACGTAAGGCGAATATTGAAAATACCATTTTTTCCCGTTAAGCTTAATCGGTATAACCCTTAAAGTCTGGCGGGCAGGGTGGTTAAGACGCCCTTTATAGCCGACGTTTTCCTTGCACAAAAGGCATTTGGGATAGACGGAAGAAGAAGGCTGTATTTTGCCTTGCAGAGCTATTTCTTTAGGGTCCTTTTCCGGCTTGGAAAGATTTATGGTCATATCTATTTTGCCGTATTCCGTGGCGACTTTCCAAGTTATGTTTTTGGCGACTCTGTCCGTCTTGATATAGTAAATTTTGCGGCAGTATTTATAAAAAGCGTCCGTAGCTTTTTTTATGCCGTGCTCCCGCCATGTTTCATAGAAGATTTTGGTTACGTCGCTTGGCCTTTGCGTGAAAACGGACATTACGGAAGTTTCAAAAATTTCCCTGTAGGTGGAGGTATCCGCTTCCAAAAGGCCGTTTTCCGCCGCATAGAAAGAAATATCGGCCAGTATCTCCCCCGGATTATCGGGCAGAGGGCCTTTGTAAGGCGCGGCACTGTTGTTGTCGGACAGGTTTAAAAGTGCCAAAATGCCGTTGCGCGCCCAAATTACGTCCTCTTTCTCTATAAGTTTGTTTTTAAGGGCGTAGGATATCAGTTCTTCTATATTGGAATAAATCATTGCAGGCTCCCGGCTTTAATATTTGCGTTTAAGTTCCCAATTCCAAGCCGTTTGTATAATTTTATCTAAATTATACAAAGTTTGCCAGCCCAGCACCTTTTTGGCTTTTGCGCTGTCCGCGACCAATACCGCCGGATCGCCCGCGCGGCGCGGCGCGGCTTCCACTTTTATGGGCCGCCCGGTTACGCGTTTGGCGCATTCTATAACTTCCTTGACGCTGAAGCCTTCCCCGCTGCCGAGGTTGAAATCATCGCTTTCGTTAGTTCTGAACATTTTTTCCAAAGCAAGTATATGCGCGGAAGACAAATCATTGACGTGTACGAAATCCCTTATACAGCTGCCGTCTTTGGTGGGGTAGTCTTCCCCGAATATTTTTATGCTGTCGCGCTTGCCCGAAGCGGCCTGCAAAATTATCGGCAGAAGGTGCGTTTCCGGCGTATGGGATTCCCCTATTTTGCCGCCGTCGTCGGCCCCTGCGGCGTTAAAATATCTCAGCACGCTGCTTTTAAGGCCATATGCCTTATCATAATCTTTAAGGACTTTTTCCACCATAAGTTTGGTTTGTCCGTAAGGATTTATGGGGTTTTGGGGGTGACGTTCCGATATTTTCGCTTCCACCGGCTCTCCGAAAGTGGCCGCCGTGGATGAGAAAACGAAATATTTTACCCCGTTTTCAACCATGGCGTCCAGCAAAGATATAACCTTTACTATATTGTTGTTATAATACCGCGCCGGCTCCTTTACGCTTTCCCCCACTTCTATAAAAGCCGCAAAGTGCATTACGGCGTCTATATTGTATTTTTTGAAAACTGCGGCAAGAAGACTGTGGTACACCATAGAGATATTGCCCACTGAAAATTTTAAAAGGAAAAGCTATGAGAATTAACTATCAAAATATCCAATTGTTTAATAATCTTTACATGCACGATAGTTCGTTTACAGGGTATGTTTAGAACTATGACGAGCGAACAATCAATATATCTTTAGTAAATGCGTTTAGAGGGGTTGCGCAAAGCATTACTCTGAATAACGTTATTTTTTTCCAACTTCAAAGTTGTTCTTTTTGGGGTAGAGG
>NZ_CALGEO010000122.1:0-5270 GCF_937881865.1 Candidatus Proelusimicrobium excrementi | reverse complement strand
AAGTCAACTGTTTTCGTTTTTTAACAAAACGCCCCGACGTACGACACGGCGCAAACAATGGCAAAAAAGTTATGGAACCATTTAGTGACCGAATAAGTTTATATATTGGAGTATAAAGAGAATAAAACTTAACACGAGTTAACAGCGTGAGAGAATTTAAGAAGCGTGATTTTTTATTTTTGAGATGTATTTTGATTTTCTTTGGCGCGAGGTATACCTAGAACGATGGCAACGGAGTTGCCGCGGTATCCAAGTGAGTAAAAAATCAAAATTTACCAAATATTAAAGTCTGCTAGCCGCGAGGCCACAACTTAGCCCGAGTACCCCCCCGGCTTAGTCCGCGTCAATCCTGCCTATGGCCGCCTGCAAAGCATCCCTCCAATAGGCAATCTTAATGCCAAACTCCCTCTTGATTTTTGCTTTGCTCAAAACGGAATAATGCGGACGCTGTGCGGAAGCCGGATACTCCTGCGATTCTATCGGCAGGACCTCGCACTTAAGGCCTTTGAGGCTGACGATTTCCCGCGCGAAGCCGTACCATGAGCACACGCCTTCATTGGCGAAGTTGTAAATCTTTTTAACGCCGTTTTTAACTACAGGTATCATGCCCTCTATTATCGCGGCGAAATCCCCCGCATAAGTAGGCGAGCCTATTTGGTCGTAAATAACTTTTATTTCGTCCTGCTTCTTTGCCAGGGAAATTATCGTTTTTACGAAGTTCGTTCCAAATTCGCTGTAAAGCCAGGAAGTCCTTAAAACAATGCATTGGGGCGCATGTTTAAGCGCAAAAAGTTCGCCTTCAAGCTTAGTCTGCCCGTAGACGGAAAGCGGATGAGGTTTATCGTTTTCCGTATAAGGTTTAAAATTATTGCCGTCAAAAATATAATCGGTTGAAAGCTGTATCATGCCGCAATTATGTTTAGCCGAAGCCATGGCCAAGTTCCTGGCGCCCAAAGCGTTTACGGCATAGGCCTGATCTATATTCTTTTCCGCGGAGTCCACGGCGGTGTATCCGGCCGCGTTTATAACGGTGCTGACGCCGTTTTCCCTTATAATTTTTTCCACGCCGTCATATACGCTGATGTCCAATTCGGCCAAGTCCGTATAGATAACTTTATCCTGCGGAAGAATTTTCCTTAAAGAACGCCCCATTTGTCCGTTTGCGCCGGTAACCAAAATCATATTTTCACCTCATGCTTTACGTTGACTTCCTAAAATAAAATACATTATTATTTCCGTTTTATCAACGGGGTTTTTAACGGGCGGGATTTAAAACGCTTTCTCCCGCCAATTTATTGCATATTTATTTTTTCTCCGTCTGAAAGTTTTTAAAAGCGGGAAACAAAAATCTCCCTTGGGCGCGGCAAACGCTGACAACGCCCCCCAAATTGATAAAATATAATTATGAAAATTAGCAAATACATCTTAATTTTACCGGCCGTTTTGGCCTTGACGCACTCCTCTTTTTGCATGGCTCAGGACGGCATAGCCAAAAACGCCGAACTCAGCCTTGAGGATTGTATAGACATCACTTTAAAGAGCAATCCGGCGATTTCGGCATCTTTCGCCGCTCAGGAAGCGCAAAAGAACAAACTGTCGCAAACCAAATCTTCCTATTTGCCGCAAATTGACGCAAGCGCAAATTACAGCCGCGGGGATTCCAAATCCGAAGAAGGCTGGAAGGGCGCGGACAACAGTTACAGTTCTTCAATCAACGCCAAACAGCTGATTTACGATTTCGGCCAGACGGGGCTTTCCGCCGATATTCAGGAAAATTCTTATTATTCCTCAATAGCGGACACTAAAAACTTAGTAATAAATACCGTTTATGACCTTAAAGAGGCTTATTACGCCACTTTGCTGGCCAAACAGAGCAAAGCCGTTTACGAGCAATCCGTGGAACAGTATCAGGAACAGCTTAAAAGGGCGAAGGCCTACTATCAGGTCGGCACAAGGCCAAAAATCGACGTAACCGCCGCGCAGGTAAATTTAAACAACGCCAAACTTAATTTGATACAGGCGGAAAATTCCTTAAAAAAATCTTATCACGTACTGCTTAACGTGATGGGCGTATATGATCCCAATCCGCAGTTTACCTTAAAAATGGACGATACCCTCCCCGAATTTAAACTTACGGAAGAAGAAGCGCTGGATACCGCCATGCAAAACAGGCAGGATTTGCTTTCTTACAAATTAAAGCTTGAAAGCGCAAGGCAAAACGTTAAACTTTCAAAGACGGGCTATGCGCCTTCCATAAACGCAAGCGGTTCTTACGGCTGGAGCGGCGGGGACTTCCCCCTCTACGACAGGTGGAGCGTCGGTGCGGGCATCTCGATACCGATATTTTCCGGCTTAAGCACCTATAACAAAGTAAAAGAGGCGCAAAACAGCATGCTTGGCGCATATTACAATTTAACTTCCGCGGAGCAGGCGGTTTTGCTGGAAATAAAAAAAGCCTATCTTAACGTGCAGGATTCGCGCTCCAAAATACCCGTAGCGGAAATAACGCGCACTCAGGCGCAGGAAAATTACGAACTCGCCGTAGGGCGTTATAAAGTGGGCGTAGGCAATTACATAGAAGTAAAAGACGCGGAAACCACTTTAAGCGACGCGAAACTTTCTTATATACAGGCCGTATTTGATTATATTCTGTCAATAGCGGCCCTCAACAAAGCCATGGGGATAATATAAAAATGAAAAAAATTATAAAAATACTGGCAGTACTATTAATAGCGGCCGCGGCAGTGTGGCTGGGCTTCAAATTCTTCGGTAAAAACGAAACGCAATTATATAAAACCGAACAGGTCAGAAAAGCGAAAATAGTGGAACAGGTTGAAGCTTCCGGCACAATTAACCCGACGACGGAAACCAGCGTCGGCACTCAGGTTTCCGGCAAGATACAGGAAATACTGGTGGATTACAATTCCATAGTAAAAGAAGGCGATTTGCTGGCCGTTATCGATCCATCCACTTATGAATCCACGGTAGTCCAGCAGGAAGCCAATTTGCTTAAAGTGGAAAGCGAATACAACAATCAGCTCAGGAATTACGAAAGATACAAAAAACTCTATAAGCAGGAACTCGTAGCCAAAAGCGAACTTGACGACGCCGAAACCGCATATTTGCAGGCAAAAGCGCAGGTAGTGCAGGCCCAAGCCACTTTGGACAAAGCCAAAATAGACTTAGGTTATACTCAGATAGTTTCCCCGGTAAACGGAATAGTGATTTCCAAAGAAGTGGAACTCGGCCAAACTGTGGCGGCGAGTTTTAACACTCCCACTTTGTTTTCCGTGGCGGAAGATCTTACCAAAATGCAAATTGAAGTCAATATCTCCGAAGCGGACATCAGCAAAATAGCGGAAGGCCAAGACGTTGATTTTACCGTAGACGCTTACCCCACCACCACTTTCAAAGGCAAAGTGATACAGGTAAGGAACTCCCCGGTTACGACTTCAAACGTGGTAACGTACACCGTAGTGGTATCGGTTGACAACGGCGAACTTAAACTTAAACCCGGCATGACGGCCAACGCCTCCATAATAACCGCCGTGCGCGAAGACGCTTTAAGCGTTTCCAACCAATCGCTTAGATTCGTACCGCCGGCGGAAGCCAAAATCAAAGACGTTTCCCCGGAAGGCAAAAAAGCTTATAAAGGCCAAGGCGTTTGGGTGCAGGATAAAAACACCGGGGAAATAGAGCGTATTGAAGTAACCACAGGCATAACCGACGGCAACAGAACTGAAATCTTAAGCGATAACCTGCCTGAAAACACCGAAATTATCAGCAGTTCCGCGCTTAAGAACGGCTCCAATTCCAAAAACAGAAGAATGGGCCCTCCGGGCTTTTAAACAAGGCGGGAAATAAAATGTCTTTAATCAAGGTCGAACACATTTATAAATCTTATAATCTGGGCGATATTCCGCTCCAGGTGCTTAAAGACGTCAACCTGACCATAGAAAACGGGGAATTCGTCGCGATAATGGGCCCGAGCGGAAGCGGAAAAAGCACTTTCATGAATATGCTGGGCTGTTTGGATAAGCCCAGCGGCGGAAAATATTATCTTGACGGACTGGACATAACGGATTCAACCTTAAGCGAACTGGCCGACATACGATGCCGCAAAATAGGGTTCGTATTCCAAGGGTTCAATCTTCTTTCCAGAACAACCGCTATAGAAAACGTGGAGCTGCCAATGATTTACGCCCGCATACCGGCGCGCGAACGCCGGGAAAAAGCCATAAAAGCCTTGCAGGCCGTCGGCTTGGGCGAAAGGCTTGAACATATGCCAAATCAGCTTTCCGGCGGCCAGCAGCAGCGCGTGGCGATAGCTAGGGCGATAGTCAATGACGCCCCGATAATCTTTGCCGACGAGCCGACCGGCAATTTGGACACTAAAACAAGCATAGAAGTGATGAGCAGTTTTTCCAAATTAAACAGCGAGCACAACAAAACGATTATTCTTGTTACACACGAGCAGGATATAGCCGATTATGCAAAAAGAATAATACGCTTTAAAGACGGGGAATTGGTAAGCGACGTACAAAACCCCAACAGGACCATAGTGCAATGATAGATATCTTTACCATTTTTAAAATCGCCGTAAAAGCGATTTGGACGAACAAACTCCGCTCGGTTCTGACGAGTTTGGGCATTATCATAGGCGTGGCCGCAGTTATCGTTATGCTGGCGGTCGGCGAAGGCGCGAAAAAGAAAATTTCCGACCAAATGTCCAGCATGGGCAGCAATCTGCTTATGATACGCTCCGGCTCGGTAACTTCAAGCGGGGCCAGGGCCGGCCACGGAGCAAAACCGACGCTTACTTTAAACGACGCTTACGAGATAGAAAGAAACGCCAATCACGTAAGCCAAGTGGCGGCCAGCGTAAACGGAACGGGGCAGATAGTTTACGGGAATCAAAACTGGTCTACGCAAGTTCAAGGCACCACGCCTTCTTTGTTCTATATACGCTCGTGGAACGTTGACAACGGCGCATTGTTTACAGATGACGATGTCAGGCAGGGCGCAAGCGTTGCGATACTAGGCGAAACGGTGGTGGAAAATCTTTTCGGGGTGGTTGATCCCATCGGCAAAAATATAAGAATAAACAATATGCCTTTTAAAGTGGTCGGAGTGCTTAAGTCCATGGGGCAGTCGGCTTTCGGCACCGATCAGGACGATACCGTAATAGTGCCGGTAAGCACGGCTTCAAAAAGGCTGTTCGGTTCGGAGTTCCCGGGGACGGTGCAGAACATTATGGTTCAGGCCAACTC
>NZ_CALGEO010000121.1:0-5718 GCF_937881865.1 Candidatus Proelusimicrobium excrementi | reverse complement strand
TTATTGCAAAGCGGTGAACCTCGTCCCGGATTTCCATAATCAGCCTTAAGGCCGGGTCGCTTTTATCAAGTTTGATGCTTTCGGATTGGTGCGGAACAAAAATTTCTTCCTCCCTCTTCGCCAAAGAAATTACTTTTATTTCCAAGCCGGCCTGCGCTATGGCCTGCATGGCAAAAGAAAGCTGGCCTTTGCCGCCGTCAATCAAAAATAAATCGGGGCGGTTTTCCGCAGGCAGCTGTTTAACCTGCTCTATGCGCCTTAAGACGCTTTCTTTCATCATCAAAAAGTCGTCGCCGCCGGTTTCCGGGAGTTCCGATTTTATTTTAAAACGGCGGTAATGCGCTTTATATTTTTCCCCGTCTACAAAACAGACCATCCCGCCCACAGCCTGGCGGCCGTAAAGGTGGGAATTATCGAAAGCTTCTATGTGGCGGATAATTTTTTCGGAGCGTAAGACCTCGCTTAAGCGTTTAAGCTTTTCCGCCGCCTGGATTTTTTTATCGAGTTTATCATCCTGATATCGGCTGACTTTTATGCGTTCGCGCATATGTTCCATGGCGCGGGCGAAATCGCGGAACTGCGCGGCTTTTTCGTACTCCAAAGCCTTTGCGGCGGCGCGCATCTGTTTTATAATATCCTCTTTGAAAGATGCGAAATCCCCCCTCAAGAACAAAGCGGCTCGCCGGGCTATGGCGCGGTAATCTTCATAACTGATTTTGCCGGCGCACGGAGCCGGGCATTGTTTGGTGTGATAATAAATGCATGAAAATATTTTCTTTTCCGGCAAAGGCTTCTGCCTGTTAAAAGACCATTTGCATTGCCTCAGAGGGGCGTATTTATCCTTCCACAAAAAATTTAAAAGACGTTTTACGTTTGAAACCTTAGGATAAGGGCCGAAGTATTCCGCGCCGTCGGGCAGAACTTTGCGCGTCAAAGTTATGCGGGGGTAATCTTCCTGCATTGAAAGTTTTATCCAGGGATAGGTTTTGTCGTCTTTTAAAAGACTGTTGAAAAACGGTTTGTATTTTTTGATTAATTTGTTTTCCAAAATTAAGGCGTCGCGCTCGCTTGCGCAGACGACAAAATCTATCTTTGCTATCAAAGGCACAAGGCTGGGTATTTTCCACCCGCGGCTGTTCTCCGCGCCGGTTTGGAAATACTGATGCACGCGGTTATAAATATTTATGGCCTTGCCGACGTATATAACTACGCCGGAGCCGTCTTTCATTATATAAACGCCGGGTTCTTTGGGCAGAAGATTTAAGTTTAAAGACATTTTTACAAATCAAAATTAAATTAAGACTTCTTTTAAAAATTTTACATAAAGAAAGCCCTTCCGAGGAAGGGCTTTCCGGGTAAAACAATCATTAAAGAAGCTTGCCGGCGAGATTGCTTCTCTCCGTCTTGGTAAACGTGATATGTCCGTAAGTTTTTTGGCCTTTAAAGCGTTCCACCAAATATGTAAGACCGTTGGATTCAACGTCCAAATACGGCGTATCTATCTGGTAAGGATCGCCCGTAACGACGACTTTCGTTCCCTCTCCGGCGCGGGAAAGTATGGTCTTAATCTCATGCGGTGTAAGGTTTTGCGCGTCGTCGACTATCATATATTGTTTGGGCAAAGTGCGTCCGCGGATATGCGTAACGGAAGCGACTTCCAGTTTGCCGCTGGTCATAAGATAGCGGACTTCTTCTTCTCCGTCTTCGGGATTTTTCTTGTTGGCCAGGAAGTTTAAGTTATCATGTATGGCGCCCATCCAAGCTTCAAGTTTTTCTTCCATGGTGCCGGGCAGAAAGCCCAAATCCTTGCCGACGGGAACTATCGGCCTGCAAACAAGCAGGCGGCGGTAAGTTTCATCGTCAAAAGTTCTGTGAAGGCCGGTAGCCAAAGTAACCAAAGTTTTGCCCGTACCTGCGGTTCCAACAAGGGTAACGAGGTCTATTCTGTCGTCAAGCAGAAGTTCCATGGCGAAACGCTGCTCTTTGTTTAAAGGTTTAATGCCCCAAACGATAGGCTCCTGCTGGGCAAGAAGCTTTACGGCGTCGCCGTTAGGCGTTACGCGGCCGACGGCGGATTTCTTGCTGCCGTCATTGCTTTTGAAGATAATAAATTCATTGGGCAGATAAAGGCCGGGCTTTACGGCAAGTTCTTTATCTCTGTAAAGAACGTCTATTTCGGAAGGATCGGCTTCAACTTCCCTGCTGCCCAAATAAAGCTCGTTATATTTAACTTTATCGGCGTTGTAATCCTGCGCGTCCACGCCGATGGCTTCGGCTTTAATCCTTAAATTTGTGTCTTTTGAAACTATAATAACGGGCTTGGAAGCGGTTTTGGAACTTTCTTTTTTGTGATAATAATAAGCGGTATTTAAAATGTCATTATCGGCCTTGTGGAAGGAAAGACCGGCGGGCAAAATATTTTCTTTAGGGAATTCCACTTTTAAAGTGCCGCCGTTTTCCAATTTGACACCCTGGCCCAGTTTGCCTTTGGCGCGAAGTTCGTCCAAATAGCGCGAAACCAGCCTTGCGTTTTTACCCCTTTCATCGGCGTTTGTTTTGAAGTTATCCAACTCTTCTATAACAATCATCGGTATTACGATGTCGTTATCCGCAAATCTGTTAAGGGATTGCGGGTCGTGCAAAAGCACGTTGGTGTCAATTATGTAAATTTTCTTCATCAGTGGGCCTCCCTCGGCGAAATAATTGTTCCTTAACCAAATTATAAACCCTAATTTGCCACTTGTAAAGTGTTTCGCGCATATTGTAGCATATTACAGATGAACAGATATCTTTGTATTCACGGACATTTTTACCAGCCTCCGCGCGAAAACCCCTGGATAGACGAAATAGAAATACAGGAAAGCGCAAGGCCTTTCAACAATTGGAATGAACGCATATCTTCGGAGTGCTATCACGCCAACGCTTTCGCCAGAATTTTTAACGGTAAAGGGCAGATAAAAGACATCGTAAACAATTACTCCAAAATAAGTTTTAACTTCGGCCCGACGCTGCTTTCCTGGCTGCAAAAATACGACGCGGAAACTTATCAGGCCATTTTGCAGGCCGACGAACAAAGCAAAAAGCATTTCGGCGGGCACGGCAGCGCAATAGCGCAGGTCTACAACCATATCATTATGCCCCTTGCCGACGACAAAGATAAACTTACCCAAATCGTTTGGGGCATTAAAGATTTTGAGCTGCGCTTTAAAAGAAAGCCGGAAGGCATTTGGCTGGCGGAAACCGCAGTCGATATGAAAACTTTGGAACTCCTGGCGGATAATGACATAAAATTTACCATATTGGCCCCAAGCCAATGCGCCGCCACGCGCAAAATAGGAGAAAAAGACTGGAAAGACCAAAGCGGAGCAAAAGTCCCCCCCGGCAAACCTTATTTATGCAATTTGCCCTCAGGCAAAAAAATAGCTTTGTTCTTTTATGACGGGCCGATATCGCAGGGCATAGCTTTCGGCGACACTTTAAAAAGCGGGGAAAAATTCGCCGCGCGTTTGCTTTCCGTTTTTCAGCCGACGGATCAGCCCCAGCTGGTGCATATAGCCACCGACGGCGAAACTTACGGACATCACCAAAAATTCGCGGAAATGGCTTTGGCTTATTGCCTTAACTATATCGAAAGCAACAAATTGGCAAATATTACCGTATACGGCCAGTATTTGGAACTTTTCCCGCCGACGGAAGAAGCCAAAATTTTTGAAAACACCGCCTGGAGCTGCAGCCACGGCGTGGAACGCTGGAACAGCGACTGCGGCTGCAACAGCGGCGGAAACAGAGGCTGGAATCAGCAATGGCGCAACCCTTTAAGGAAAGCTTTGGACTTTGTACGCGATTCCCTGCGTCAAACCTTTGAACTTAAAGGAGGGGAATATTTTAAAGACGTTTGGGCGGCCAGAAACGCTTATATCGAAGTTATTGAGGACCGTTCAAAAGCGGAAGCTTTCCTGCGGGAATACGGTACGCCCAAAGCTTTGCAGGATGCTTCTTCCGCGCTGAAACTTATGGAAATGCAGCGCAATACCCTTTTGATGTACACCAGCTGCGGATGGTTCTTTGACGAAATTTCCGGCATAGAAACCGTGCAGATTATGGCTTACGCCAAAAAAGCGATAGAATACAATAAAGCGCTTACCGGGCGGGATATAGAAGAAGAGTTCGTAAGCAAACTCGCGCTTGCGCCAAGCAATATAAAAAGCTTCGGCAACGGCGCAAACGTTTACAACGCTTTGGTAAAACCGCTTGAAGTTGATATGCGCAAAGCCGCAATAAACTACGCCATTTCTTATTTATTGGACGAAATGCTGTTCTGCGATTGCATTTACTCCTATAATATAAGCAATCACAAAGTGGACGTAACAAGGCAGGGCAAAGCCAAGCTGGTAACCGGCTACGGGCTGTTTACCTCCCGCATGACGCTGGACTCCAAAAATATCAGCTTCGCCGTACTGCACACCGAAGGCGACGATATTACCGCCGGTTCCATTTACGGACGCACGGATAATTTGGAGCAGATAAAGGAAGCGTTTATCTTCGGTGATATTGAAAACTGCAAAGCTTTGATAAAAGCGTCTTTCGTCGACGTTATGACGATTAAAGATCTGCTTAAAGGCAAGCAGACCCAAATTTTGGCGCAGGCGGTGGAAAATTCCAAGAAAAGGATAAAAAACAGTTATTCGAAACTGTTTGATCAGGAAAAAGGCATTTTTAATTATCTTTACAGATTAAATCTGCCGATGCCGGAACTGTTTGAAAATCTTTCCGCTTTTGCGATAAATCAAAAAATTAAAAACGAACTTCGCAAAGACCCGATAGACGCCGCAAAAGTGGCCGAGCTTTTGGGATTTTTCGACAAAATGCCCGGCAAACTGGAAAAAGAAGGTTTTAAGCGCATACTTACAAAGAAGCTTAAACAACTTACGGAAGCCTTTGCGGCCGATCCGTTTGATTTAAGCAAAAGCTCTAAAATAATCGAGCTGCTGTCCTTTGCGGAAATGTTTAATTTCCCGGCGGATTTGGCGCAAGCGCAGAACAGCGTTTTCTCCGTTTGCAAAAACCTGCCGGAACATATAAAGCAAAACCAGCTGATAAAAGTGCTGTGCGCTAAATTAAATTTAAATTCAGATTAGGAGAAACAAAATGCCAAATCCTTCCTTGCCAAGGCAAACCGGGAAGAGACAATCCCCGGAAGAAAGAATAAAGAATTTTAACGAGGTGGCGCAAGGCCTTGATAAAGAACACGCGCTTGAAGAAGCCTCAAGATGTTTAAACTGCAAGAATCCGCGCTGTCAGGCGGCCTGCCCCGTAAATGTTCAGATACCGTCTTTCATCCAGCTTTTGCTTAAAGACGACGTTAAAGGGGCCGTTTCCAAAATTATGGAAACGAGCTTGCTCCCCGCCGTATGCGGCAGAGTTTGCCCGCAGGAAAAGCAGTGCGAATCAAAATGCGTGAGAGGTATCAAGGGTGAGCCGGTTGCCATTGGAAGATTGGAACGGTTTGTCGCAGATTATCATATGGCACACGGTGAGGATAAAATTACTGTGCCGCAAAAGAACGGCAAAAGGATAGCTGTTGTAGGCTCCGGTCCTTCAGGTTTAACCTGTGCCGGAGATTTGGCAAAGCTCGGTTATGAGGTAACAGTTTATGAGGCCTTTCATACTGCAGGCAGCGTGCTGATGTACGGGATTCCCGAATTCAGACTGCCGAAG
>NZ_CALGEO010000120.1:0-3714 GCF_937881865.1 Candidatus Proelusimicrobium excrementi | reverse complement strand
AGAAACTTGTAGCAGCAATTATTATTGGTCAAGTGCAAAATGCGCGTGCGTTGCCTGCGGCATTCCGCCGAATAACGGCGCGCCGTTTCAATATAACAGTACGACGAGCCCTACCGCCGAGCAGTATAAAGCAAATGCGCTGATGTGCCAGTTTAAAGTGCTTTGCCTTGACGAAAGCGGCTGGCGCACGGACCCGGGGACGGGTTTAGATCTTTGCGTGTGCAAGAGCGGCTATACTTGGGATCGGTCTTCACAAACTTGTAAGAAGAACGCTTCAACATCAAAGCCAGTCTGTTCTACCAATGTCAGCAGAACTGTTGCGGGCTCTTCGCAAGCAGAGGCGATAAGCTTATGTAAGAGCGGTCCTTATGCTACTGAAAGAACCGGCAGGCTCGGAGCGGGACAGACCGAAGGCGGAATGCCTACTTGCCCCGGCAGTAAAGGTACGTTCACTCTTAGTTGCTCGGCGGAATTGAATTCTAACAACAAGTGGCAGTATGTTTACAACTCGACTGTTTGCCTCTGCCAAACGAACTAAAAATATTTGAGGTATATTTCCCCGCCGGGCTTTAACCCGGCGGGATTTTGTTTTAATAATCTTGTAAAATTAATATATGGAAAAACTCGGCGGATCTACACTGTTTTATTGTAACAAGAGCAGATATATCTTTGGCCTTGCGCTTTGTTTGGCCTGCTCGGCCTTTGCCGTTTACGTAATAATAAAAATGACGGAATTTAAATGGCTTGCTTTGGCCGCCTTATTGTTTTTCCTCTATAAAAGCGGCGTTAACGTATATGAACTGTTTTTCAACAAAAAACCGCTTGTGGAACTTAAAGAAAAGGAAATCCTTATAGACGGCTGCCCGCCGCTTTCATTTAAAGCAATAGAAGCCGTCGGCCAAAAGCGCGTCAATATCGGGGCTTCAAATCAACTGTATGTCTGCCTGAAAACAGATGAGAGTAAATTCAATCTCACCGATTTGCAAAAGGAAAATATTTCCCTCGGCCTTACGGCTTTTTGCTTCCGTCCGGCGGCATTATCGCGTAAGGATGCCGACTTCCTTATAAAATCAATTCTTTCGAAAACAAAATCAAACTGAAATCGCTTTATTTGCCTTTTCCTTTAAGAAGTATAGCTTCCTATTGGGCGGATATAGGACCAAAGTCCTAAAGCATCATAGGAACAAAGACTCTTTCAATAAATTACTGCGGTTGTTTAAAATATAAATAGAAATCTCACATATGGTCAAAAGGAGGCTGTATGCTGTTAAAAAAAGCAGTATCTGTAACGCTTTGTTTGGTGTTGCTTTTCTCTTCTATTCCGCTTAGCGCGCAATCAGCTAGGGGCACAAAACCCAATTGGAATGCTTGGAACGGAGGAAGCGTCGGTTGGTCTGTCAGCGAATTTTGGAAGAAACAAATGGATTTGGAAAGGGCCCGCATAGAGGCCAGGCATAAAGAGTTGGACAGAACAAAAGGCGTATTGTTTTATACCCGTGATGAATATGGAAGGGAAAACCTCCCCATGAATTACTATGACGGCCTGAGCGAAGCCGACGCAATGTATCTGTGGGAAAAACATAATCCTAAAAAGATAGCTTTTGGAAACCCTCAATTTTATAAAGACGTTTATATTACCCCGGCATGGAAGAAGTATACTGACGCCATATCATCCGGTCAAGATAAAAATGGAAATCAAGTGCGTGAGCCCGGTTATAGAAGAAGCGAATATTACAGAAAATATCGCACTCCTTACGCTTTTCAGGAAGCTATGAAAGCCGAAAGCCGGGTTATATCTTCTTTATTGAAGGAAAATCCGCGCTATCAAAGTGAGCTTCGCAAAGCCAGAATAAACGAAAATGTTAAAAGCGCTGCCGCGGGTGTTTTAATCGGCTTATTACTTGTGGCTTCCGTATATACTTGCGGTGCCTCCGGCTGTTTGACTCCGGCGGTTGCTTCTTGGTTCGGAGTATCGGCGGCGGGCGGAACTTTGGCTGCGGCAAGCACCGTAAGCGTAACAAAAATGATAACAGCCGTAGTCCTGCTTGAAATCGCGTCCGATTTGGTATTTGACTTGTTTATTAATTTGTATGACGACCTTACTTCGCGTCTTATAAGGTATGCGTATTTGTCAAATAATGAATTTGCCCAATCTCTTGTTGAAACGGCAAAAATAGGCAAAGGCTTGGCAAACAGCACATCTTTGGATACAGGTAAAAAAGTAACACCTGGTACAGCTTGGAATTCCGAAAACGAAAGAATACAAGCCATTGTTCGACTGCATGCCCTTGTTGTAATAAAAAACGAACTTAAATACAGCAGGGATAAAGAAAAATACGATAGGGCCCTTTTGGATATTGCCACTATTTTAGGAGGAGAAGGCGGAAAATATTCCGGAAGACTTATGTGGCGCGACAATCCCGAGTTTAACAAAGCGCTAAAAGCCATACAGGATTTACCGGAATCTAAACCTGCCGGCCACGGCAGCAGAAACATCTGGCATCACCCGTTTGAAGGCGCCGGCGGCATGATTTGGCCTCATAAATAAAGGTTTTACCGAAATAATATAGATAACTCCCCGGGCGTTAATCCCGGGGAGTTGTTTTTGTCGGCTCTTACTTAAAAGAAGTTAAAGGCTTTCTATTTCTTTTTTAAGATATTTGCCCGTATAGGACTGAGGGCAGGCTATAATATCCCGCACCGAACCCTGCGCCACTATTTGGCCGCCTTTGTCGCCGCCTTCGGGTCCAAGGTCGATAATGTAATCGGCCGTTTTTATTATGTCAAGATTATGCTCGATTACTATCATGGTATTGCCTTGCTCGCTTAAGCGGTGCATAACTTTCAGCAGTTTGTCTATATCCGCAAAATGCAGGCCCGTAGTAGGTTCGTCAAGAATATAAAGCGTATTGCCCGTGTCGCGGCGGGAAAGTTCGTCGGCAAGCTTAACCCTTTGCGCCTCCCCGCCGGAAAGCGTCGTGGAACTTTGCCCCAGTTTTATATAACCAAGGCCAACGTCCTGCAAAGTCTTAAGAATATTTTTGATTTTTGGCATGGAATCAAAAAAGTCCACGGCTTCGTCGACGCTCATATCCAGCACTTCGGCAATGTTTTTGCCTTTGAATTTTACCTGCAAAGTATCTTCGTTGAAACGTTTGCCTCCGCAGGCTTCGCATTTAACGTAAATATCGGGCAGGAATTGCATTTGTATTTTTAAAATGCCGTCGCCCTGGCATTCTTCGCAGCGTCCGCCTTTGACGTTGAAGGAAAATCTCCCAGGTTTATAACCGCGCCTTTTAGCTTCCGGCATTTGGGCGAAAAGTTCCCTTATGTGCGTATACGCGCCGGTGTAGGTGGCCGGGTTGGAACGCGGAGTTTTGCCTATCGGGCTTTGGTCCACTATGATTACTTTGTTTATGTGTTCCAAACCTTTTATGCCGTCGTGCAGGCCGGGTTCTTCTTTGGCTCCGTAGAATTTTTTGGCCAAAGCGCGGTATAAAATATTATGAATTAAAGTTGATTTTCCCGAACCCGAAACGCCCGTTATTGCCACAAAAAGGCCCAAAGGTATTTTTACGTCTATGTTCTTAAACGCGCGCAACACCAGGAGGTCGACATGGAGCAGACAAAAGAATTGTTGGACAACTTGAGAGCAGGAAAGACGGATATCCAGATGGTTGGGTTGGATCCAGAAGAGTATCCGGTACTGCCTAA
>NZ_CALGEO010000119.1:0-29288 GCF_937881865.1 Candidatus Proelusimicrobium excrementi | reverse complement strand
TCCCGCCACGATTTGGGCAGGGAAAAATTCGTGCAGACTGTATGGGATTGGTACAAGGAATGCGGCAACGCCATTTATAATCAATTTGAAAAAATGGGCTGGGCGCTTGACCAAAGCAATATCCGCTTTACCATGGACGAAGACCGCGCCAAATCCGTTTACGCGAGCTTTAAAAATCTGTGGGACAAAAAATATATTTACCGCGGCAAACGCATGATAAACTGGTGCGTACGCTGTTCGACCGCGCTTTCCGATATTGAAGTGGAACACGAGCAGCACGCGGGCAAACTTTGGCATCTGCATTATAAAATGGAAGACGGCTCCGACGGAATAGTCATAGCGACGACCAGGCCGGAAACCATCTTCGCCGATGCGGCGATAGCCGTCAATCCCAAAGACGACAGATACAAAAACGTTATCGGCAAGAAAGTTCAAATCCCTTTAACGGGCAGGCTGATACCCATAATAGCCGATGAAGCCGTCGAAACAGACTTCGGCACCGGCGCGCTTAAAATTACGCCCGCGCATGACCCGGTGGACTATGAAGTCGGCCAGCGTCACAACCTCGAAATTATTTGCGTAATATCCGATAAAGGCAAGATGATTAATCTGCCGGAAAAATATTTGGGCATGGACAGGGATCTCTGCCGCAAAGAAACCGTTAAAGATTTGGACGCCGCCGGCCTGCTGGTTAAAGAAGAAAAATACAATAACGCCGTAAGCACCTGCTATCGCTGCCACAGCGCGATTGAGCCTTATTTAAGCGAACAATGGTTCGTCAAAATGGACGATTTGGCGAGAAACGCTTTAAAAGCCGTCGAAAACGACGAGGTCAAATTCCACCCCGCAAACTGGAAGGGACCTTTGACGAATTGGCTTAAAAACATTCAGGATTGGTGCATTTCCAGGCAGATTTGGTGGGGCCACAGAATACCCGTTTGGTACTGCCGCCATTGCAGTGAAAAAGGCTTAACTTTTACCACCGACAAACAAGGCAAAGAACAGCTTTCCAAAGTTTCTTTTGAAGACGGCGCAAAACCGATAGTTTCCTTCACCAAGCCGGTCTGCCCGCATTGCTCAAGCCATGACACCGTGCAGGACCCGGACGTTTTGGATACTTGGTTTTCCTCGGCTTTATGGCCGATGTCCGTCTTCGGCTGGCCGGAACAAACCAAAGACCTTAAATATTATTACCCCACAAGCATACTTGTAACCGGGTATGAAATTATTTATCTTTGGGTAGCCAGAATGATAATGATGGGCCTTGAATTTGAAGGCAAAGTTCCCTTTAAAGACGTGCTGTTAAACGGCATAGTAAGGGATAAAACGGGCAAGAAAATGTCCAAATCTTTGGGCAACGTCGTTGACCCGCTGGATTTAACGCAGAAATACGGCGCGGACGCAGTAAGGTTTTCCCTGCTGTCACAGTCGGTGCTCGGCAAAGATATCCCTTACGGCGAAGAAAGCATTATCGGCGCAAGGAATTTCTGCAACAAAATTTACAATGCTTCGCGCTTTATTCAAATGAACGGCGAAGGGATTGAGGGCCCGCTTCAGCTGCCGACCAACCCGAAAGAACTTTGCGACCGCTGGATAATTTCGCGCTACAACGGCGCAATGAAGCAGGCTGCGGACGAGATTAAAAAATATAATATGGCCGCCGCCGCGGATACCTTATATCACTTTCTGTGGGGCGACTTCTGCGATTGGTATATTGAGCTTGCCAAACAACGCTTTGAAGGCGAAGGACGCAAGGAAGTTATTTCAATATTGATAAATATTCTTTACGGCACTTTGAAAGCTTTGCACCCGATGATGCCCTTTATCACGGAAGAAATAGCAATGAGCCTTAAAAAATATATAAAAGGCCATAAAGAATTTTTAATAGAGGAAGACTACCCCGCCTTTAACCCCGCGCTTGAAGATAAAACCGCCGAAGCCGAAATGGCGCTTTTGCAGGGCGTAACCGGGCAGATAAGGACGATAAGAGCCCAGTTCAACGTGCCGCCCGGGCTTAAGATTAAAGTTCTTTTAAATACCCCGGACGAGAAAGATTTGGCCGTAATCAGGAAATATCAAAACTATATTACCAGTATGGCCAAGATTGAAACCCTGCAAACCGGCTCCGACATTGCAAAACCCAAACAAACGGCGACTGGCGTTTACGGAACCGCGACTGTTTATATCCCCTTGGAAGGCCTTATTGATTTTGATAAGGAAAAAGCCCGCTTGGATAAGGAACTGGCCGTAATTGAAAACGGCATAAACAACCGCAAGAGAATGCTCGGGAACGAAAACTTCGTAAAGAACGCTCCCAAGGAGCAGGTAGAAAAAGCAAAAGGCGAACTTGACCAAATGCTGTTAAAAGCGCAGCAAATCAAAGCCGCCAAGGAAGACTTAAATTAAACATTTTCCCCGCCTTTTTAGGCGGGGATTTTTAACTTATGAAAATACTTTTAGCCACCCACAATAAACATAAAATCGCCGAGCTGTTAAAGATATTGCCGCAAACAAACAATAAAGGCGAAGAGATAATTTATCTTTCTTTTGCGGATTTTCCTTTGCTCCCAGAGCCGGAAGAAGCGGGCTCCACCCTTAAGGAAAACGCCGCCTTAAAAGCCGCCTACGGTTTGCGGAAAACAGGCATTATCAGCCTGGCCGATGACACCGGCCTTACCGTTGACGCTTTAAACGGCGCGCCCGGCGTGCACAGCGCGCGCTACGCATACCCCGACAGGGCCGACTATCCGGCAAACAACGAAAAGCTTTTAAAAGAGCTTTCCCCTTTTAAAAAAGAACAAAGAAGCGCAAGCTTTACCACGTCGGCAGCTTTGGCTCTGCCCGGCGGAGAAATCATATTTAAAGAAGGTAAAGTGAAAGGGTTTATCACGCAGGAATATAAAGGCGAAAACGGTTTTGGATATGACCCGCTTTTCTTTGTAACGGAAGCGGGCAAAACCATGGCGGAAATGACTGCGGAAGAAAAAAACAAAATCAGCCACCGTTTCCGCGCTTTTAAACAAATGGCGGAAATAATCAAAACTTTATAAAACGTCCCCGCGCCTAAAACGGCGCGGGGATAATATTCTGCGCTTTCACGAACCGTTTTCCGTCAAAAATAATATCTTGCGGCTAATGCGCCGTTAAAACCGCTCCTGTCGGAAAAATATAATTTGTAACTATGCCCGTTCACATTATATATTTTATCCAAAACGCCGGACTTAGTAATATATTTGATATCAAATCCTAAGCCGATATGTTCGCTGATACGATATTCCGTACCGGCGACGATATGAAAAACCCCTTTCCATTTATCAAGCTTATTATTTTCCGAAACTTTAAAATCACTTTGAATCATAGTCAAACCGCATCCAATGGTAAAAGCTAATTTTCCAACGCCTTGGTCATATTTATAATAAGCGGTAATAGGCAGCATAAAAGTATTTTCCGTAACTTTTTCATCTAAAACCTTATAAGTATTTTTGCCGTATTGTTCAAAGCCGAACTTTAAACCTATTTTATGCTCTTCATACTCTCTGTCATTGCCTAAAAAATCAAGCCTGAGATTATGTTCATAAAAAGCTTCCGCGCCCACAAAATAATCCCTTGTTGATACGCTGCCGCCGTATGCATTATTGCCATCATACATGGTTTGAGGAGTATTCCCCCCGACACCCGTTTTAATCCCTAAGCCGTATCCGGCATATGCGGAAACGGAAAAAGCTGATATTACTATCGCAAAAAATATTTTTTTCATTCAGAGCTCCTTTCGAAATATTAAATTTTGACACATTCCTAAGAGATTAAATCCCCATAATAAAATTTACCCTTAGTAGTACAGTATCTTTAATATCTCAATGTAAAAAATTTATCAAAAAAAAAATAAGTCAACTGTTTTTATTTTTCATGGCCCGCCACGACGTACGACACGGCGCAAATAATGGGAAAAGGAATATTAAAAGACAGATAGGTAAAACGTAGGTCAGGCTTGGCCTGACGTAAATAAGGAAATTCCCGTCAGGTAAAACCAGACCTACTTTAATTAGCAAAAAAGTTATGAAACCATTTTGCGACCGGATATGTATAGATATAGAAATGTAAAGAAGAAAGTTTTTTAAAATAAGAACAAATAATTAGAAAGTTAGGAACAAATCAACAAGACTGAAAGAGTAAAAGATTTCAGCGTGAGATAGCACAAGCGGCGTGATTTTTCAGATTTGAGGGAAACTGGTAGCCGTGAGCATGAAACTTAACACAAGTTAATAGTGTGAGAGAACTTAACCGGCGTGGGGTTTCGAATTTGAGCCGAATTTGCGTTTTTAAGGAAGGAGGTATACTAAGTATGATGCCGGCCAAAGGCGGAGCAGTATCCAAGTGAGTAAAAAAACAAAATTTGCCTAAATATTAAAATCTGTTAGCCGAGAGCGCGCAACATAACACGAGTCAAATTAAAAAGCCCTCCTTTCGGAGGGCTCTTCTTATTTAGCTATCAAATAGTCTATATCACTATCGCCGCTTATCTTCTTCCTCGCTTTTTCAAACAGGCCGCTTTCCTTGGCGTGCTGCATAAAGCTGTTCCACTCGTCATCGGTAAAGCCGTATTTCTGTTTTATATACTTTGAGGCGACTTCCTCATAATCCTTGGCGCTGGGATTGCTCTTTCTGTAGTCATTCTCGATAAGAGTATATTCCTCGGCGATTTCCAGCATGACTTCTTCATCGCTTTTTTCTTCAGCGGGCTTTTCCTGTGTGGCTTCGGCGGCCGGTTTATTATTTTCCCCGGAGGGCGTATTATTCGTCTTCTCGCCTTTGTTCAAAATCATAAAAATAGAAAGAATCACTGTAAACAGCACAAGCGAAGTCAGCGCGATATTAATCCAAGAAGCGAAATCTTTCTCCGCCAACAAATCTTTAACTGCATATAAAACCAAAACAAGAATTATTATTACGGCTATAAAAACACCCATGTTTTATTCTCCTGTAAGTCATTGACCTTTACTTTTGGCCGGAGCCGATCCGCCTTGGGCGGCTTGGGCCTTCTTAAAAGCATCATCGGCCATTTGCATTAATTTAGGGTTCTTACTATATTGAAGCAAAATTTTTTGCATTTGTGGATTATTTAATACTTTTTCCATCATTTCTTCCGGCGAAAGCGGCCTGTTAAGATCGTCTTCGCCCATAGCTTTTTGCATATCGGCCATAAACTGTTTTAAAAGAGGATCCTGTACGTTTACGCCGAAATCCCCCCGCAGTTCTTCCTTATTTTTAAATTCTTCCTGATTTATCGACGCCCGCTCCGCCGCGCCGGAATTTATATAAGCCTCCTGCTCTTTGGCCAAAGCCGGCAAATCTATCTGACCGCCGAAAAAAGGCTTTTGCATTTGCTTTTCCGGCACGTAAGCTTCCTGCCCTTCCACGGCTATTACCATACGGTTAGGCATTTGGGAGAAATCTTCCGCCGGCACTCCGCCGCCGTCGACAAAAGGATAATAAGTTTCCTCTTCTTCAAGAGTTTCGCCCTCCGCGGCTTTATCCGGCGGGAACCAAACGCTTTGTATCCGCCGCGCCGCAAGCACCGCTATTATAACGGCAAGAGAAAAGGCTATTATCCCTATATATATTTTTGATTTTAAGTTCATTTATCTATAACGTCCAACAATTCAACGTCGAAAATTAACAAAGAACCGGGCTGTATCGGGCCCGCCTGAGCATTGCCGTAGGCCGTATCGGGCGGGCAGTACAAAGTGGCTTTGGAGCCGGCCTTCATTTCCTGAAGGGCGGAAGTCCAGCAAGGTATCACGCCGTTAAGCGGGAACTCCGCCGGTTTGCCTCTTTTAATTGAACTGTCAAATTCAGTGCCGTCAAGCAGTTTGCCTTCATAATGCACTTTTACCAAACTTGAGGCTTTGGGCGTTTTGCCTTTGCCTTTTTTGGTTATTCTCATTACGACACCGTTTGATAAAGCTTGGTTCTTTTTGTCATTTTTGGCTTCTTTCAAAAATTCGTCCTGCTCAATTTTGCGCTTGTTGATTACGGCGGTGGTGTCGTCGCGGTATCTCTTTTCCACAAGCGGTTTGTAATCTTCCAAATTAGTTTGGGAATTTCTGTTTAAAAGCGCGTCCCTAAGCCCTTGCGACACGGCTTTAAAATCGTCCTCGCTGTTTAAAAGGAGATTGTTTTTAAGGTTCTCGCCAAGCAAATATCCCAGCGAGTACAAAACCTTCTCCCCGGAAGCGTCCGCCGCGGCGGAAGAAGACTGTTCCTGCGCGAAAACAGGCAAAACCAATACGGCTAAAAGAGGCAAAAGTAAAAATTTCTTCATTAGTTAAACTCCTATTTCTTCTGTATATAATCTATAAGTTTGCTTTTAATTACGGGAGCGCATTTTTTGCCGGCAGCAACCAAACTGCGCCTTTTGGCTTCTTCGCCGCGGGCGGAACCGACTCTTTCCGTTTCGCTGAAAGTGGCGAAAATTCCTTTCGTTTCCATATCTTTCAAAGCGACCGTGGCGGTGGCGGTGCTCCAAAACAGTCCGTCCAGCGTAGAGGAGGCGTATTTGTCTATCTGCGTATTCATGGCAAGTTCTATGTCATAAACCTGAAGGTTCTCGCCCACGCCGAAGCCGAGCTCGTTTAAAGCGTCAATAAGATAGGTTTTTACGGTTATATCGTCCGCGCCGGTAATGACGGCGTTGACTTTTATATCGTAAAAAGTTTTATTGTAAATGCTTTTATAGGAATATAAATCTTCCTCGTTATAAGCCGAACCGTCAAAAGAAATTCTGCGGTATTCGCCGTCGAGCTTTTCCCTTTTGGCGAGAAGAGCGGGCATTTCAACCGCGTATTTAAGCTTTACGAATTTATCACTCTCCCCGGCTATTTTGGCGGCCATATTGTTAAGCTGCCCGTCTATGGGGGCGTAATAAGGCTTTATTATTTCAAGCGAGGGTTCCCTTTCCAATGCGGCTATGGCGTAATATCTTTTGTTCTGTCTGTTCTTCCACCACTGCACGGCTTTTATTTGGGATATTATATTATCCCGCCTGATTTGGGCGGCCTCATCCTGGGGAAGCCCCTCAAACAATTTGGAAAGTTCCGCCACGGCGGCTTCCTTGGCGTCTTTTTTAGTTTGGCCGGAGGCTATTTTCGTCAGATATTTATCCGCCGGGTACTTGGCTATTTTCTCATTTAATATATTTCTGTTGGAAGCGCAAGCCGCAAACAATACGGCCGCGCATAAAAGAAAAGCGAGTCTTTTCATTTGTTCTCCTTATTTTGAAGTCCTGTTATATAAATAGGTTCTCTTCCCTTTTATAATTTGTACATTTTCAAAGACATACTCGTCAATAGTCTGTCCGCTGCCGTTCATGAACCTGATTTTGATATCATGCACGCCCGGCGGCAAGAATAAACTGGCCATTCTTATTTCCGCCGGAAGAGTAAACCAGGAGCGCGTGTCGGCCTTTTCCGTAACATTGGAAAATATGCTGAACAAAGAACCTATCAAAAAGCCGGCGTCTTCCCCAATGTTCTTTTCGGCTATGTGCCGGGCCTGAACGCTAAGTATGTATTTTGTTACGGCGCGCGTTACGCTGCGGGTAAACAGAGCGGCTTTATCCTGCTTTAAATTCTGTTTTGCCTGCCACGCGATATCGCTTACAAGCTGGGTTCTTACGGCGGGGGCGCCCTCTGCGGAAACTTCGGAATATTTTATATCGTAAGGAACGTCGGCATATTCCGGGAAGCTTACCGTTATGGAATTGCCGAACGCGCCCGCGTAAACGGCGTTTATAAGCCCTTGGCTTGTACCGGCCAAATCGCTGTTGCCTTCCACGGCGAACCAGATATCATCCCAAGCCAGCATAATACTGTTGGAAATTTTTACGGGCACTTTGCCGTTGTAGTGGAAAATTACGGCTTCGCCTTTATCCCGGTAATTATACGGAAGCGGGAAATAAGGCATTGACGCGGAAGAGTAAGCCTGCCTTTCATAAGCGTTTTTGGCGTTGGCGCGCGCTATTCTCGCATCGGAGATTTTACCGTTGTCTTCATAAATCATACTGGAAAAATACTGAACGAAAGCGTCGTCGTTATAAAGATCTTTCGGTTTTGCTTCGCGGTTTTTATCCAGCATGAATACGGCGGCGTTGGCTTCCACCAAGGCTTCCCTCGGGCTGCCCAGCGAAAGGTAATCCGCCGCGCGGTAAAAATACATTAAAGATCGTTCAAACAAAGGCGGAACATAAGGGGTTGTATTATCGTTTATTATCAGCGTGCCCATTGCCGCGCTGACGCTTCTGGTAAAAAGTTCTTCGGTGATATCGCCCGCATTGGTAAGGGAGCTTAGGCTTGCGCGGGAATCGTAACGCGCGCCCTGCTGGGTGCTTAAATCTAAATAATATAGTACGGCGTTTTTGGAACCGTAAGTTTTCTTTCTGTTTTCTTCTATTATCTTTTCGGCCTTTTCAAATTGGCCTGCGTCCATTTTGGAAAGGATGTCCTTTTTATAGCGCAAAGAAGGCCCGGCGCACGCAGTTAATACGCCTATGGCAATTATTAAAAGTGCAAGCCGGGCTTTCATAAGATTTATAATTTAAGCGATTTCTTTGCTACATATTTTTTGATTTGTTTTTGGCCGTTCCAAAGTATTTTATTGGTTTCTATATTGATAAGTTTTAAGTTTACCTGATAAAACACTACGGATTTTCTGCCTTCCTGATCCACTATGGAGCTGAGTACGCCGCTTAACATATAATCCGCACCGACTTCCTGCCCAAAGGCTTTCCTGGTGGCTTCGGAGGCGTATTCATCCTGCTCGAGCCTTTCCTGGCGGATTTCCCCGCGTTCAGAAGAGCTGGCCACGAACTCCACTTTGCCGCTGTTGATCAAAGCTCTTTGAAGTTCCTCAATAAAAGCGCCGGTATTGATATGCTCCATGGTGTCATTGTTTACGGTGCCGACTATTACAACCGGCTCTTTGCCTCTGGATTCCCTTAAAGCTTTGGCGTACCAAGCGCCGTTAAGGCACTCCTGAATCATGGTTTCCGCGACAAGACGGGAATCGGTGTCGTTCCATTTGCCGCTTAAATCTTTAGTGGTGTTCACGTCCATACGTTCAACCTTTGTGCCGCAAGCCAGCAAAAGAGGAAGAACAAAAAACGCGATTAAAAGTTTTTTCATCGTATCTCCTTAATAAAAATGACATATATTTTATTTTCCTACTTAATGGGAAGCTTGTCAAGGATAAAAATAAAGTGAGAAAATGTTCCGAACGATATTTGCCCGTACGCAAAATTTTGAGGCGGAAAAACGCATAAACGATAACGCCCTATTCCCTATAAAAAAAGAACCGCCGCAAAAGCGGCGGTTTCTAAATCTGGTGGACCTGAACGGGATCGAACCGATGACCTCCTGCATGCCATGCAGGCGCTCTCCCAGCTGAGCTACAGGCCCGTACATATATACTAACAAATATATTTTTTAAATGCAACAGTAATTTAAAAAACTTTTAAATCAAATCTCTTTTACCGGCAAAATACCTTATGCTTAAGAGCACTCTTTTGCCTGCGCGGGATTGGCGGCAAAAATCACTTCCCCTGTTTAAGACGAGTGGAAAGTATCGTCGGCAAACCGCGGCTTTCTATTTTATCCTGCACGGCTTTTATATCATAGGGCAAACGTATAAGGCGGAAAGTTTGCTCCTTTGAATCAAAAATACCGAAAGAAGCCTTTTCGTTAGTATCGCGCGGCTGGCCTATGGAGCCGGGGTTTATCATATATCTTATTCCGGGCAGCAATTTTAAAGTAACGTCGGAACCCAAAAACAAATCTATCTGCGGCATATGATTGCTTTTATAACTCATAATAAAAGGAACGTGGCTGTGCCCCACAAAACACAAATTGCCTTTCCATTTATCCAAGTTAAGAACAAACTGCTCCGCGGTAAGAAGATAATCCCTAAAAGGATCCAGGAAAGAACCGTGCACCATGGAAAAATCTTTCCCGTGATATTCCTTTGCGAAAGTTTTTATAAACTCCTGGGATTTTTGGCTCAGCTGCTTTGCCGTATAAAGCATGGACTGTTTTGCGTAATCGCTGAACCAGTTGAAGAAATCTTCCCGAAAAAGGCTCATATCGTGATTGCCCATAACGGCGATTAAATTCTTAAGTTTCATCAGGCGCTGGCAGCATTCTTCCGGATCGGGGCCGTAGCCTATAAGATCGCCGCAAAAAGCGTATCCGTCCACGCCGATTTCGTCGACCTTCCGCAAAACGACGTCCAGCGCTTCGTAATTAGAATGTATATCCGAAAGTACGGCGTATTTCATACTGCTCCTATTAGACTTTATTTTATCCGTTCCGTCAATACGCGCGCCGATTATTCCGACGCGGCGGCCACCAGCCTTCTGGTGCGGGCGTCCTGATCTTTCAAGTTAAGCGAAAGAACTTTGGAAACGCCGCTTTCCTCCATAGTTACGCCGTATAACATTTGGGCCGCTTCCATGGTGCGCTTGTTATGCGTTACCACTATAAATTGAGTCTTCTTGGAAAATTCCTTTATAAGGCCGGTAAATCTTTCCACGTTCGCTTCGTCGAGAGGGGCGTCGGCTTCGTCCAAAATGCAGAAAGGCGAAGGATTATGCGTGAAGAAAGCGAACAGCAGCGAAACCACCGTAAGGGCCTTTTCCCCGCCGGAAAGCGCGGAAATGTTCAAAAGTTTTTTGCCCGGCGGCTGAACGATTATTTCTATGCCAGTTTCAAGCAGATTTTCCGGGTTGGTCAAAATAAGTTCCGCTTCCCCGCCCACAAACAAGGTTTGGTAAATGTTCTTAAAGTGCGTTCTTACCTGCTCAAAAGTATATTTGAAGTTTTCTCTCGTCGTCGCGTTGATTTTGGTTATGGCCGATTTCAAATCGCGCTTGGCGGAATTTAAATCTTCTATTTGCTTTTTAAGGAAATCGTTGCGCTGGGTAAGAGCGTCGTATTCTTCCGGAGCGGTCATATTTACCGCGCCCATATTTTCGATGCGTTTTCTCATCATTTTGACGCGTTCATAATCAACTTTTACGTCGCCCCATTTCATTTGCGCTTCCTGCTGGGTGATATTCCAGGATTCAAGCAAATTGTTTATGACGGCGGTCTTTTGGCGGCGGTGATTGGAGAGCGTATTTTCCAAATCATGCGCCTTTAAAGTAAGCTCGTTTATCCGCGCTTTACACTTGTTTAAAGAAGTGTTTTTGGCATCGAAATCCGTTTTAATGGAATTTAAATCCCCGCGCATTTTGTTTTCCGCCAGTTCAAGCTGCGCCAAAGTATCGCGCTGGGCGGCAAGCTTGGCTTGGGAGGAAAGCTTTTCCGCTTCCAAAGTTTTTATTCTCTCGCCGGCCTTAAGCAAACTTTCGGCCCTTTTGTTTTGCGCTTCTTTTAAAGATTGCTCTTCGGACGAGGACGTTTTAAGATCAAGCTCCAAATTGTTCTTTTTTATTTTGGCTTCGTATAACTTTGCGTTGGCTTGTTCTATTTCAATCTTCAAAGCCTGCTCTTCCCTTTGCAGAGTTTCGCGTTTGGCGCGGGCGGCTTCCACGTTATTCTTGGCCTGTTCGCAGATTGAAGTCAAATTTGTAAGGCTGAGTTTCATTTGCGCCGCTTTTTCCTTGCGCAAAGCCATGCGCGCGGAAACTTCAGCTTTGTTTTTCGTTATTTGTTCATTGGCTTGTTCAATATCTCTTAATGTGCGTTTGTGCAAAACGGCGTCGTTTTTTAAAGAGTTTAAGGATATGCTCTCTTCCTGATATTTGGCGCGCAGGGTTTTAAGTTCGCTTTCCGTGCGCGTTAAATCCGTATTGGCTAGGTCAAGTTCTTTGTTAAGGGAATCTTCTTCCCGAGAGATTTGTTGCAGCTCTTTTTTGACGGATTCTTCTTCCCCCCAGTAGGCCTCGGGCGATTTAACGCCAGCCGCTCCGCCGGAAATCCAAAAACCGCCGGCCACTTCGCCGCCCTCGGCATTATAAGAAGAACTTATATATTCCACCAAACCCGCAAGTTCGGCCGGATATTCAATAAGCCCGGTTACTGCCGCGCCGTTAACCAGCGATTCGCCCTTAACGGCTTTGGGCACCGAAGACAAAATAATAAATCTGCACCTGGCTTTGCCGTTCTGTTTAAGCAAAGTTATCGCTTTTCGGACGCAGTCCAAATTATCGGCCAAAACGGAATCCAGGAATTTACCTAAGGCCTCTTCTATATTTAAAGAATATTCTTCCTTAAATTTAAGATACTTCCTAAGAGTGCCCCTAATGCCGGCGATACCGCTTTCTTCCACAAGTTTGGTGCCGACCCAGTAGGGATCGTTCTTACCCTGCGTTTGTATCATTTGCATTTTGGCGTTTAAAGAAGCCCTTTTTCCGCGCAAATTGTTGAGGTTTTCTTCCAAAGAACGTATTTTAAGCCTGAGTTCGCTTAAGGCGGTTTCCGCTTTGTTTTGGTTTTCTTTTACGGAAGCCACCAAAGTTTCTTTTTCGCGCAAGACGGCTTCAAGCTTTTCCGTTTCCTTCGCCAGGGCCGAAGCTCTCTCCCGCTGGGACTGCAAAGTCCTTTCCAAACTTATAAGGTTGGCTTCTTCATGGGAGCATGAAGATTCTTCCAAAGCGATTTTGCCGGAAAGCTCCAACTGCTTTTGAGATATTTCCGAAGCTTCCGCAGACGCCCTTTCCACTTGGTTTTGGGCTTCTTTCAACGCCTGTTCATTGGCCGTAACCTGCGCATATTTTTGATTATATCTTTCCTGCAAAGGGGCGTACTCTTCTTCCGCCGTTTTGATTTTGTTTTTAAGCTCTTGCAAAGCCGGGCCCAGTTCCGCCAAACGGGCAAGGCCTACTTCTTTTTCGGCTTCCGCAGTTTTCATCTGCAAAGCCAGTTCGCCGGAAAGATTTTGGCAGTTTTGTATGGCGCCTTCCAAAAGCCCTATTTGGTATTTTGCGGAGGAAATATTCTCGTTAAATTGGCTGAGTTCTTTTTGTTTGTGGGTAAGATTTAAATCCAAGGCGGCCACTTGCCCTTCCAAGGCCGAAACGGAATTGTTGGCGTCTTCGATTTCTTTTAAAATCGGCTCAAGCTGCGCCGCCGCAGTTTGTATTTCCGCGTCATGATTTTTGATATTTTCCAAAGAAAGCGCGATTTCGCTCTCTTTAAGTTCTTCTCTGTACTTTTGATAAAGCCTGGCTTTGCGGGCTTCGCTGTCCAGCTTTTTGATTTGCTCGGCTATAAGCGCCAAAGTGTCGCTGAGGCGCGCTATATCCATATCCACGCGCTCAAGCTTGCGTACGGCTTCTTCCCTTTTGGCTTTGTATTTTGAAACGCCGGCGACTTCTTCAAACATTTCGCGCCTTTGTTCCGGGGTGGATTCCAAAAGCTGATTGACGGAACCTTGGTCGATAATGGCGTAGCCTTCCCCGCCGATGCCGGTATCAAGGAACATTTCCCTGATGTCTTTAAGACGGCATTGCACGCGGTTTAAAAAATATTCGCTTTCTCCGGAGCGGTAAATTTTGCGCGATACGGTAACTTCGTTAAAATCTATCGGAAGTTTTTTGGAGGAGTTGTCAAACACCATATTGACCTGCGCCATATTTAATGGAGGCCTCTTCCTGGTGCCGTTGAAAATTATATCCACCATGGAACTGGAGCGCAGGGACTTCCAGGACATTTCCCCTATCGCCCAGCGCACGGAATCAATTACATTCGATTTGCCGCAGCCGTTCGGCCCGACTATACAGGATACGCCCGGCTCAAAATTAAGCCTTACTTTATCCGCAAAAGATTTGAAACCGATAATTTCTATCGCTTTTAAATACATAACAGTTCCGTAAGAAGAAACAAGGCCTTTGCGGCCCTTTTAGATATAATACTAAATTTTGCTTATTTATTATGATTTTGGCATAATTAAAGCATAATCTTGTTATCAGGAGGAATCAAATGAAAAAAACGCTATTTGCGGCTTTGCTTTTGGCCCTTTTTGCGGCGAACGCTTCAGCCAAAGCCGTAACCAATCCTTTATTTATGCCCGCTCAGGGGCAGATTTTATCGGATACGCTTGCGTCTTTCAATAATACAACCGACGGCGCAAGCAACAAAATCTATTTTGCGAGAGAAGCCCTTTCTTTCGGCCTTACCGACAGGCTTCAAATCGGCGGTTATATAGGATACGCCAAGTCCGACAATTTGGACAGGAAAGATTTTACCAATCCGGGTGTTTTCGCCATATTGAGGCTTTGGAATATCGGCCTTGACGTGGATTTGGGCGGACGCATAGAGTTTGACGCTTTTGACGATTTCAACGAAGGCGGCATGGCGGACGGCACGGACAAATACGGATTTTTCGCGCGCGCCGGCGCGGACTTGGGCATATTCTACTTGGGCGCGATAGGCGGTTTGGACTATTGGGACGGCCTCGGCGCCAGAACAATGAGCCTCGGCAAAGACGAAAAAGTTTATAACGGGGATATCAAAGCTTTTGCGATATTCGACGTTATGGATATAGTCGGCCTCGGCGGGGAAGCGGGATATAGGGCTTATGACATGGGCGGAGAGAACTATTACAAAGGTTATTATCTTACCGCCAGATTGGACGTCAATCCCATACCTTCCAGGATAGGCGTAACGGCTTTCGCCACCTATGAAAATATAGATCATATGGACGAAAATTACACCGCTGGCTTAAACCTCAAACTTGCTATTTAGCCCTTATAAAAACTTTAACCCCCGGCTTATAACGCCGGGGGTTTTTATTTTCTGAAGCGTAAAACAAAAAACTACTTTATTTTTGAAGCCATATCATACATTATTATAGCCCCTGCTGCGGCGGCGTTTAAACTGCTGACTCCGCCTTTTTGAGGGATGCTGATGACTTCGTCGCAATGTTCTTTGGTTTTAAGCCTTAGGCCTGTGCCCTCGGAACCTATTACCAGCACAGCCGGGTAAGCGTAATCCATAGTTTTAATGCTTTTGCCTTCCATATCCGCACCGTAAATCCAAAAACCTTCGTCTTTAAGATCCAAAAGCGCGGTGGTAAGGTTTGTAACTTCCACTATTCTTAAAGTTTCAAGCGCGCCGCAAGCCACTTTGTGTACCGTGGCCGTAATGCCTACGCTGCGCCTCTGCGGCAGAATTACCGTGCTGAAGCCGAGGCAGGCCGCGCTTCTGAGCATAGAGCCCAAATTCTGCGGATCGGTAACTTCATCTACGGCAAGCCACAAATCTTTTTTATTGCCGGAAGATTCATACAAAGCGTTGGTAAGGCGCATAAGCTTAAGCGGTTCCGCGCGCGCTATTACGCCTTGGTGGTTTGCGCCGCCGACCAAATTGTCCATGAGCCTTTCTTCCATGCTTTTTATCTTTACATTATTGGTCTTGGCAAGGCGTATTACGTCTTCCACGGCTTTGCTTTGTTTTTTATTTTCAATAATGTAAAGCTGTATTATTTGGCGTTTTCTGCCTTTTAAAGCTTCTCTTATCGGATGAATGCCGAAAATCAACTGCTCTTTATCAATTCTTTCCATTTATACCCCGCATTTATCGCCGACTTTGTTTGAGCCGAAGCTGGTGCCCACGGCCAAAGCCGAGCGGACTTCTTCCCCGTTCGGGTCGACTCTTTTAAGTTTAGATACCGCGTCTTTTACGGGTACGCTTACTATTTCCGTACCTCTTAAAGCCACCATATATCCGGTTTTGCCCTGCAAAATCAGTTCCACGGCTTCCGTGCCGAAACGCGTCGAAAGCCACCTGTCAAAAGCGGTGGGAGTGCCGCCCCTCTGCAAGTGCCCCAGCACTACGACGCGGCATTCAACCTTAAGGCGTTCTTCAACCATGGCCGCGATTTTGCTGCTGATACCGCCGAGCCTGATAGGATCGGTGGAACCGGCTATGGTGCTCTTAACGGCCATTTCGCCCTGTTCATTTACCGCGCCTTCCGCGGCAACTATAATGCTGAAAGTTTTGCCTTTTCTCTGCCTGGATTCAATGGCTTCGACTATGGCGTCTTCGGAATAAGGAATTTCCGGTATTAAGCAAATATCACCGCCGCCGGCAATGCAGGAGCGCAAAGCTATCCAGCCGGCATAGCGGCCCATGGTTTCCAAAATCATTACGCGGTGATGGGATTCCGCGGTGGTGTGTATTCTGTCCACCGCGTCCGTGGCGACGCTCAAAGCGGAATCAAAACCGAAAGTAAAATCCGTGGCGGAAAGGTCGTTGTCAATAGTCTTGGGAACGCCCACTATCGGCACGCCCAGCTCTATAAACTTCTGCGACATTGAAAGTGTTCCGTCCCCGCCTATGGTAACCAAAGCGTCCACTTTATTGCTTTTAATGGTATGAAGAACCAAAGAAGAAACATCTTTAGGATCTTCCGGGGAGCCTATCGGCGGCAAAGTGTAATTGAAAGGATTGGCCAAATTGCTGGTGCCGAGTATCGTGCCGCCGCGGGTAAGTATGCCGGATACGGCTTTTGCGTCCAGCTCCATAAATTGATTTTTTACAAGGCCGTCAAAACCGTTTTTAAAGCCCAAAACTTCTATACCGCAGTTAAGCGCGTGTTTGGCTACGCCCCTTACCACGGCGTTAAGGCCGGGGCAGTCCCCGCCGGCGGTAAGTACGCCGATTCTTCTTATTTTCATATAATTCTACGCTCCTTGAAACTAAAACAATTTTACCGCGAGATACGTCAAAACGGCCAAAACGAGGAACTGGCCGTCGATGAAAGTCTCGCTCAGCGTGGTGCGCGGAGTTTTCTTTGTATAGAAATAAACCGCTATCGCTATAGTATAAATCTGGCCCAAAAGCAGCATAAAGGCAAGCCCGCTCTTCCAGCCCATTATCAAAAGCTGTATAAGAACAACCGTCAAAGCTATTATTATAATCCCAATCGCCGCCTTTGTAGCGTTAAGGCCGAAAGCTTTATAAAAGCTTTCTTTGCCCAGCATGATATCCTTGCGTTCCGAACCTATGCTTAAAATTACGGAACGGATAAAAACCAGCAATAACCCGTAAGTGAAAGCCAGCCAGGCCGATTTGCTCATCAAAAGCCCCTGGCTCGCCGCCGGCGTGTAAATACAGACAAAGCACCACCCCAAAGCAGTTACTATGTCCTTAGTGCCCGGCAGACGGGAAAATAAAGTTATTTTGCTTCTGAAAGGATACGCCCCCGCGCCGAGTATCAAAAACACCAAAGTCGGCAGCCAAACCCAAACCCCGTAATTAAGCGCGGTAAGGAAAGCTAAAACTCCCCCCAAAACTACTGGGATTAAAAATCCGCGTTTGGCTTTTGACGGCATATCCTGCGGAGTTTTGTTCGCAAGCGTCAAAGTAAACACGAATAAAAGCGAAAGAAGATAAAGCTTAAGATCGTTATGCGCACCGGAAAGTTTCATACAAACATAAGTAAGACAAGCGGCCGCAAAAGAAGTATACAAAGAGCTTTTTACCGCAAAATCCCAGAGCTTTGCCAGCATACCGAATAAAGATGAAGCTTCTTTCCTAAGGTCTTTTACTCTGGCGGAAACATTGTCTATAACCCAGTTAGGCGTGGACGCGCCGGCCGTAATGAAAATATGTTCCGGGGGAAGAACATCCTCTTTACGGATTTCTTCCGCGCTTTCTACGTGCAGAACTTTGGGGCACAGCTCCCCGCAAAGTTTGGCAAGGCGCGCGGTATTTGCGCTGTGTTTGCCGCCCACGACTATAACCAAATCGGCGTTTTTGGCAAGCTCGAGAGTTTCCTTCTGCCGCTGTTTTGTAGGCTGGCAGATAGTATTGTTTACTTGGCAGATGTCGGCTTTCTTTTTTACGGCTTCGGCGGCTTTAAAAAAAGTTTCTTCCTTCTGAGTGGTTTGGGAAACTATATTAACTTTGTCGAAATGCGGCAGTTTTTCCGCTTCTTCCGCGTTTGCGATAACGTATCCCTTGCCGCGAGTATAGCCCAAAAGGCCTATCACTTCCGCGTGTCCGCCGTCGCCGACTATCACGGTATAGTAGCCTTGTTTGGCGTATTCGTCTATGACGTTATGAACTTTTTTTACAAGCGGGCAGGTGGAGTCAACCACTTCCATGCCCTGCGATTCCACTTCTTTCTGAAATTCCGGCGTGATTCCGTGCGCGCGTATAACCAGTACGCCGTTTTTATCCTTGGCTTCTTCAAGTTTGTCTATGGAAGATATGCCCTTTTCCCCAAGCATATCCGTAACCTGCTTATTGTGTATAAGCGGGCCTATAGTGTAAATGGGCTTCTTGCCGGAAGCTTCAAGCCGCAAGACGCAGTCTATCGCTTTTTTGACCCCGGGGCAAAAGCCCGCGCCGGGGGCAACCGTTACGCCGTGATTTTTATCTTTCATGTATATATTTTACTAAAAAGCCGCTATTTGCGCCTTAAGCTTTTAAGACGTTCTTTGGCTTCTTTGCCAACCCGGAAAGAATCCCTTATTTTGCTTATGGCTTTATTGTGTGTAAAATCATCCAAATCATTATCCGCAAGCAAAGCTTCGGTCTTTTCCGGGAATTTTACATAGCAAACGCTTAAAGCCCAAGCCACCGCCATTTGGCGGTAATATCCCTCGGCTTTAATTCTCCTCAGGGCGAGTAAAGCTTTGTCTATATAAACTTCGTCAACGAAAAAATCCATAATCAGGCACGCCGCCGCACGGGCGTAATATTCGCGCTTATCCTTAATATAAGGCTGAATAAACCGCCAGACTTCCGCCTGATGTTTTTTTATCAGTTTAAGGCTGCTTAAAGGGCTGTCGCAAACGGCCCAATTATTGATTTTGGGTATATAGAGTTTAAGGTATTTAAGAAGGATTTTGATATCTTTGATATGGCCGAGCAAAAAACCTTTAAGCATTACGTAGTCGGTATACTCTTCCGGCGCGGAGAGGAAAAATTCCTCCCAACCGCCTTTATATATTTCGGCCGCCAATTTGCGCAATACGGGCAGTTTTACCCCCAGCAAATTCGCACCGGGAATTAAAGATGCGGAAAACCGCCGCGCTTTTTCGTCGGAATGTTCCTCCAAAAAAGATTCTATTTCTTTTAAATTCATATTTACATTATACAAAACGGCATTACGGAGTTTAGGCCTGATACGGAGCCGGTTATAAGCGGAATTAAACCGGCATTTTGCCTTTGGCTTCGGCCCGCCCCAAAAGGATTTCCGCGCACGTTTTTTGGAAGGGAAGAGTCTTCGTCCCGGCCATGAGGAAGCAGTCCGTCTTTACGCCTTCGTCTAAAAAAGGACTGCCGAAAGAAATTAAAATGCTCTTGCCGGATTTTTGTACGGCTTTATTTATAAAGTGTTTTTGTTCCTGCGTAAAGTTTATTTTGCCGCTGAAAGCCGCGTAATCTGCCGCGGAACATATAATAAGAACATTGCAGCGTTCGCCGTCTTTATAAGGTTTTAATTTAATTCCCGCGGATTCAAGAGTTTCATAGAAACCGGGAAACTGTCGTTCTTCTTTAGAAGATAAATCGGGCTGTATAAAACGAACGGTTTTACCCGGGGTTAAAATCGGCTTATCGCCCTTAAGGCAAACACCCAAACGGGCCGTTTCGGCCGAGAGTTTTTCCGCCTCTTCACAGCAGTCTTTGCAGATAAAATCTTTGGCGGCTTTGAGCTTTACGGACATCATTTCCTGCTCGCTTATCGCGCTTATGGCGTGGTCTATAAGGGTTCTGTCTTTTTTGATTTCCTCTTTAAGCCGAGGCATAAGAGCAAAAGGATCATCCGGGCACAAAAGTATGTCCGCACCGGCTTTGAAAGCGTCCACGGGATCAAGCCCGCCAGTGGCTTTCATTACCAAAGCGTCCGTAATTATCAGCCCTTTATAGCAAAGTTCCTTCCTTAAAAACCCGCCCATTACCGCTTTTGAAAATGAGGCCGGATTTTCGGCGTCCAGAGCGGGTATCAGCAAATGCGCTATCATTATGGCGTCGGTTTTCATTAAAAGCTTTTCGTAAGGGATCAGCTCTTGCGATAATAAATCTTCCTTGCTTTTGTTTACCGTGGGCAGGGAAAGGTGGCTGTCTGACAAAGTAGAACCGTGCCCGGGAAAATGTTTTAAACAATTAAGGCATCCGCCGTCGGCCAAGCCAAGCATGAAAGCCCGCGCCATAGCCGCAACCAAAGCCGGATCTTTGCCGAAAGAGCGCGTATTTACTATCGGGTTGCCGGGAGTGTCGGCCAAATCGACATTAGGCGCAAAAACCCAATCTACGCCCAGTTCCCTGGCCTGCCGCGCCGTAATCAAACCTTTTTTATAAGATAAATCTTCTTTGCCGGCCGCGCCTATTGAGATATTGGAAGGCAGCAGAGGCGCGTCTTTATGCCAGCGGCCCAAGCCGTATTCATAATCCGCGCTTATTATCAAATTGCCCGGCGCGGCTTGGCGCAAAAGCGAAACCAGTTCTTTAACCTCTTTGGTTGTACCGAAATAAAGACAGAAACCGCCTACGCCGGCTTCGGCCAGTCTGACTGCTTCTTTAACGTCGCTTTTGCCGAACCAAAATCCGGCGTGTATCAAACGGTTTGTATTCATTGTTTTATCACGCACCCCAAAACCGCCGCGCGCTTTGCGCCCGTGGCCGCCGGGCAGGAGCCCGGCTTTCCGTTTAAGGCAAGCCAAGCCAAGTACCCAAAAGCCGCGGCCTCTTTCGCCAAAGGATGAAGGCCTATTTCCGCCGTACTCCCTATTTTTACGCCCGGCAGTAAAACCGATAAATTGGCCGCAAGCGTTTTATTGTAAACGCCGCCGCCGCAAAGATAAAGTTTTTTTACGTCGTCTTTATTAAGTATAAATTTTTTTACGCTTTTTGCAATTATAAGCGCGGTAAGATAATTTAAAGTGGATACGTCTTTACGCTCAAGATTAGGAAAATGTTTGTTTACAAAATCTTCGGCCAAAAGACTCCGCTCCAAAGATACCGGCGGCTTGGAACCTATAAAAATTCGGCAAAGTTCTTCCGCTTTTTTGACGTCGGGCTTAAAAGAAGCGGCGATTTTCCCGTCTTTATCATAAGTTTTTTTGCCTCGGCTTAAGATATTGACGGACGCGTCGCTGAGGCTGTTGCCGGGCCCTATATCAAAACCGTATATTTTTTTGCCGGCGCATACCGTTATATTGGATATTCCGCCGATATTCAAAAGCATTGCTTTTTTTCCGCCGAAAAGATATTTGTCGAAAACCGGCACCAATGGCGCGCCGCTTCCGCCGGCGGCGATATCCGCGGGGCGGAAATTGCAAACTACGGGAATACCCTTAAAAACTTCCGCCAAAAAAGAAGCCTCACCTATCTGCAAAGTATTGGGAACCTTTGCACGGGGCCCGTGCCAAACGGTCTGCCCGTGCGAACCTATTACGGCTATGTCTTTTTTGCGGATATTAAATTCTTTAACGAATTTTAAAGCGGTTTCAGCGTACAGGCGGCCCAGCTCGAAATTAAGTTCCGAAAGTTCCGGCGCGGCCATTTTTTTGGCGTTAAGTATTTTGTTTTGAAGTTTTACATTATAAGGATAATTTTTAAAGCAAACGGTTTTTTTTGCGGATATGTCAAAAAAGCACAAGGTAAGGCCGTCGGCGGAAGTGCCGCTCATCAAACCTAAAGCGCGAACAGTTTTTTTATTCATTTATAATTTTATCCAAAAAACCTTTATGTTCGGCAAGCAAAGCCTGCGCTTTTTTAAGGCTGACGCCCAGCTTCGCCATGACTATGGCCGCCTTTACATTATAGCCGGTTTTCTCAGCCAAAGCAAAGGCTTTCGCCGCATCCGTTTCCGCACATTGCGATATAAGGCGCACGGCCCTTTTTTTAAGCTTCTCGTTTGAAGCTTTTACGTCCACCATTAAATTCTTGTAAACTTTGCCGCTTAAAGCCATCGCTATTGTCGTAATCATGTTAAGCGCGCATTTTGTGGCCGTGGCGGCTTTAAGCCTGGTCGAGCCGGAAACGACTTCCGCACCCGTCGGCAAATAAATAAAAATATCCGCGTCGGAAATATCGGCCGTATCACTGCAGGAGATAAAAACCGTCTTATTCCCTTTTTGCCTTGCCGCTTTAAGCGCGCCCAAAACATAAGGCGTTCTTCCGCTTGCGGCCGCGGCTATAAGAATATCGCCCTTTTTGGCTTTTTTAAGGAAATCTTTTTGGCCTTTAAAAAAATCGTCTTCCGCGCCTTCAGCCGCTTTAAATACGGCTTTCTTTCCGCCGGCCATAACGGCGGTAAAAACATCATAGTCTACGCTGAAAGTAGGAGGGCATTCGGCCGCTTCCAATACGCCGAGCCTGCCGCTGGTACCCGCGCCGATTAAAATTATTTTGTTTTTATTTTGGTAAGCTTGCGCCGTAAGTTCGGCCGCGGCAGTTATTTGTTTTTTGGCTTTGGCGACGGCTTTTACGGCGTTTAAATTCTCCCTCTGCATTTGGTCAAACATCTTTGAAGAACCGGCGAAACTGAAATCAACCGTTTGCGCGTTAAGTTCCTCCGTTTGAGGCAAATCCTGCCGTTTCGGCGGGAGAATTTTTTTATTCATAATTCAGTCCAAGGATTTTAAAACGTCGCCCATAGTCATGCCGGTAACGGCTTCGCCGAAGGATTCGCCGCCGTAGTCTTCTTCCGCGGAAACGGAATCGGGCAGAATTTCCGGCAGCTGAGGGGTTTTAAGCCATTGAAGCACTTCCTGAGTAAGGTATCTGTCCAGCATATCAACGCCTTTTAAATTGTAGGCCGTCATAAAAGTAACTTTGCCTTTGCCGGAAGCCAAATAAGCGGCGTTTCTTATAAAGCTGGCTTCCATAAATTGTTTTCTGTCCGTTGAGGATACGCCTATAAACACCGGGCCTTTGAAAGTTTTTATGCCGCTCATGGAAAGGACGTCCCTGGTTTTAAGAGCGGGCGTAAGCAGAACGACTCCGCCTATTCTGGGGTGAAAAGGAAGGGATTTGGCGGCCACGTTCGCGCCCAGCCCCGCGCCCAAGATAAAGATATCGCTTTCCGCCACGCCTTTGGCTTTTAAATAAGCTATCGCGGCGTCGACATCGCGGTTCATTTGGTTAAATTCATTGTCCGCTCCGGTCTTTTTAAAATTCTTCTGTATATTAATATTGGTGCTGCGACCGTGGCCCCTTAAATCTACGCTTAAATAGCCGAAGCCGGCCCCGGATAAAGCCTTGCTGAAAGAAGGAAAATCCTCTTTGCGTCTGCCCAAATCGTGCAGGAGTATGACGTATTTGCCGTTTTCCGCCGGATTATACAAAGCTTCAAGCTTCCAGCGGTCCTCGGTTTGCAAAACGACTTTATCCTGCGCGAAGCCCGCGCAGGATAAAAGCGTCAAAATAATGCAAATAAGCGGGATTTTAAACCGCATTACAGCACTTCCCCGGGATTAAACCAGAGGCTTATCTCCCTTTCGGCGTCTTCCTTACAGCCGGAAGCGTGTACGCAGTTTTGCATTACGCCGTCTTTAAAGCAGCCGAACGCGCCCCTTATAGTCCAAGGGTCGGCTTTAGCGGGATCGGTCGCCCCCAAAGCCGCGCGCACTTTTGAAATAGCGTCTTCGCCTTCAAAAACAAAAGCGTAAACGCGGTGATCGGTTATGCCGTTTAAATCGCCGCGCATAAAAGAAATGACGCTCGGCAAAAAAGGTTTGCCGGCCAAATTGGAATAATGCTCGCGGGCGAGCTCTTCCGTCATTTCTCTTACTTTTGCGCCTTTCATTTCAAGGTCCAAATGCAAAAGACGGTCTAAAATGACGCCGGTAAGTTTTTTGCTTATGGCGTCGGGTTTGATTAAAATTAAAGTTCTTTCTTTCATATAATTCATTATAACAAATATATATAAGGCCCGTTTTCGGGCAAAATTGTTTACGGCCCGCTTGCCCTAAATGCTATAATGAAAAATACGAGGTATTTTATATGAGCGATAAAAAAATAAGATTCGGCGTCATCGGCGCCGGCAAAATAGGTACTTTCCACGTAAGAACATTATCCAAAATGAGCGGCATAGAACTTGTAGGCGTTTGCGACAGGGACCCTATGCGCGCGCAGAAACTCGCCTGGGAATATAATTCCACGGCTTATACCCGTTACGAAGATTTAATCCCGCAGGTGGATGCGGTAATAGTCGCCGCGCCTACGGAACTGCATCATCAAATAGGCATGTACTGCCTTGAACACAAAGTAAACACCCTCATGGAAAAGCCGATAGCCTCCACCATGGAGCAGGCGAGGGAGCTTATCGCGAAAGCGCATGAAAAAAACGTAATTTTGCAAATAGGCCATGTGGAAAGATTCAACCCGGCCGTGCTGGAAGCTTTCAAATATATAAAAGACCCTAAATTTATCGCCATAAAACGCCTTGGGCCTTATGACCCAAGAATGGCCAATATCGGCGTCGTGCTTGACCTTATGATTCACGATATAGACCTTCTTCTTACCATGCTTAAATCCGACGTCGTTTCCATAGACGCGGTAGGCTTAAGCGCGTTTTCCGCGCATGAAGACATCGCCAACGTACGCCTTAAATTCGCCAACGGATGCACTGCCGACGTTACGGCCAGCAGGGCCAGTTTTGAACGCTCCCGCTACATGAATTTATATCAGGAAAACGCTTATATTTCCGTAGACTTCATGAACGCAAGAGTGAAAATCTACAAAAAGAAAGTGCCTGTAATAAAATCCTTAAACGATATAGACGTAATTTACCCCGCGGTTGACAAACAAATGCCCATAACTTCCGAAATTTTACACTTCGTAGACTGCATTAAAAACGATAAAACACCAGGCCCCAGCGGCGAAAAGGGCAGCAAAGCTTTGTTGGTGGCTTTAAAAATCATTGACGAGATAAAACGCTACAACGTACCGCAGGGCACGGAAGAGGAAAAACACGGCCCCATGCATTTGGTGCAGGAAATCGGCACGGCGGCCAAAATAGCTTTGGACGAAAGCTTGGGCAATTTAAAAAGAGGAAGCGGTAAATAATTATGCCTCATATAATACCTAACAGCAAAAATATTCTTGTGGTGGCCGGGGATATTTCCGGCGACGTACACGCTTCCAATTTAATTAAGGAGCTTAAAGCTTACGCCCCCGATATCACAGTAACCGCCATCGGCGGGGAAAGGATGAAAGCGGCAAGCGATAAATTCCTCTACAATTTAGTGGCGCGCGGCGCGAGCGGCTTTGTGGAACCTTTCAAAAAGCTGCCGATGTGGGTCCGTTTGATGAACATGATTAAAAATTACATCAACGAAAAGAACCCCGCCTGCGTAATTACGGTGGATTTTTACGGCTTCAACCATCAGGTTTTGGGCATAGCCAAGCACAGAAACATACCGGCTTATTATTATGTTTGCCCGCAGGTTTGGGCAAGCCGCGAATACCGCGCAAGAAGCATAGTCAGGCTGGCCAAAAAGATGTTTGTTATATTCCCTTTCGAAAAGAAAATCTACACCGATTTAGGCGGGGATGCGGTCTTTTTGGGCAATCCTCTTTTGGATAAAATACCGGAACCTAAAAACAATCCTTTCAAAGGCGACAATACCAAAGAATGGAAAATCGGCCTTTTGCCGGGAAGCCGCCCGAGAGAAATAGAAAAACATACAAAACTTTTTTATCAGGCTTTTAAGGAAATAAGACGTTCTTTCCCCAACGCGAAGGCGTATTTGTTCGCAGTGCCGGAAGTAAGCGACGAACGCCTGTTTGAGCTTTTGGGCCCGCGCCATGACGGCGTCGAAATAGTCCGCGAGACGGATTACACCGCAAGAAGCGAAATGGATTTCGTAATAACATGTTCCGGCACGGCCACGTTGGAAAACGCCCTCTTAGGCCTGCCGATGCTGGTTGTTTACAAAACCGGCTGGGTTACTTACCAAATAGCCAAAATGATTATCAAAGTTCCTTATATATCTTTGGTCAATATTTTGAGCAAAAAAGGTGTTGTAAAAGAATTTATACAGAAAGACGCAAACGCAAAAGCGATAGCGCAGGAAGTATGTTCTATTATCGGCAATGAAAGCGCTTATAACAAAATGCGCGCTCAGCTGCTTAAACTTAGAAGCGAGCTCGGCGAGCCGGGCGTAGCGGCAAGGGCGGCTAAGATGATAATAGAAGAAGTCTTCCCTCAAGAGTAATTATGGACGATCATTATTTAGAAGAAATTATCGCCGGTTTTAAGGAATATAACCCCAATTATGACACGACCATGATTGAGAAGGCTTATTTTTTTGCGAAAAAGGCCCACGAAAATCAAAAAAGGCTTACCGGCGAACCGTTTTTTATACATTGCTGCGAGGTGGCGAAAATCCTTTTGGAACACAAGCTTGATTCTGACACCATTTCCGCCGCGCTTTTGCACGACACCGTGGAAGACACCGAAACCACCGTTAAAGATATTGAGGTAAATTTCAATAAAGAAATAGCCAATATGGTGGCCGGCCTTACCAAAATAGACAGATTGGAAAACACTTCCACCGACGAAGAAACCGTAGAGAACTGGCGCAAAATGCTCATAGCGGTATCAAACGATATGCGCATTATCCTGATAAAACTGGCCGACCGCACCCATAACATGAAAACGCTTGACGCTCTCCCGGCCAAAAGGCAGAAAGAAAAAGCCCTTGAAACTCTAAACCTCTACGCGCCTTTGGCCCAACGCCTGGGTATGTTCAGCATAAAAAACGAACTTGAAGATCTTTCTTTTAAATATTTATTCCCGGAAGATTTCAAACAAATAGTCGCGGGCGTGAACAGGAAAAAAGCCAATTTGGATAAAAAGCTTTCTTCCTTTAAAAACGCTTTGGACGCCGTGCTTGATAAAGATCAGATACCGCACAGGCTGCTTTCCCGCGTAAAAAATTATTATTCCATATTCAGGAAAATGCGCAAGCAGGATTCCACCTTTGAGCAGATACAAGATTTGCTGGGCGTGCGCATAATTACGGATACGGTCCTTGACTGTTACAGAGCTTTAGGAGCTCTGCACGCAAACTTCAAACCTTTGTCCGGCAGTTTTACAGATTATATCGCCATGCCTAAAATGAATATGTACCAAAGCATACACACAACGGTGTTTTTTGAAGGGACTTTGGTGGAAGTGCAAATCCGCACCGAGGATATGCACCGCACGTGTGAATACGGCATCGCCGCGCATTGGCGTTATAAACTGGGCACGAAAGCCGACCCGAACCTTGACGAAAAACTCAACTGGATACGCCAGTGGATAGAATGGCAGAGGGATTTAACCGCGCCGAGAGAATTTTTGGAAAGCTTTCAAACGGATATCAATCTTAATCAGATTTTCGTATTTACGCCCAAAGGCGATGTAAAAGTTCTGCCCGAGCGTGCAACCCCTTTGGATTTCGCTTATCTTGTCCATAGTGAAATAGGCGATCACTACAGCGGCGCGCTGGTCAACGGGAAAATGGTTAAAATGAACAGCACGCTTAAAAGCGGCGACATAGTGGAAATACAAACGCGCAAAAACGTGGAGCCCAAACCGCAATGGCTTGATTCGGCCAAAACCGCCAGGGCCCGTTCCAAAATAAAGACCTCATTACGGGCAAGAGGAATAGAACTGTGATCTGTTGGAAATGCAAAACAGATATAGGCGACTTTGACAATTACTGCAAATATTGCGGGGCCGGCCAAGGCAAGCATATATCTTTTTATTATAAAGCTTGGGGCGTATGGCTTTTATATTTGTTTATAGGCCCTTTCGCCGTATATTTTGTACTGCGCTCGCCGGTTATCGGCAAAAAAGCGAAAGGCGTATTTTCCTTAATTATGACGGCTTTGTTTATTTGGTTCTCTTACGGTTTTATCAAAGCTTTAAAACAAGTGGCCGATATTTACCTTTCCCTGCTTAATATGCCGATTTATTAAACTTTTAAGCGGAAACTTCATCACAGTTAAATTAACCCCGCCTTGGCTTGCGCCGCGGCGGGGCGGTTAGTTTTGAGGCTTATTGACACCTGCAATCATAACAGCTGTAGCCGGAGCTATACCCTGTTACCGATGTGGTTGCGCAAGTATAGAAAGAAGCGTCGTTATAATCATATGGATTGCAGCTGCCGCCGTCGTGTGGAATTAAAGGACGTTCATCGTAACCCCAACCCCCGCCATACTCATTGCAATCGCCCTCTTGGCTTATGCAAGACCAAGACGCATTGTCCCTTACGCATCGCTTGCCATACCATGATTCCTTTGGAGTATAACCCGTATTGCATGTAATTTTTTCCTCACAATGCCAGCCGTCTCGTCCGCAAGAACATTCGTAAGAGCAGCTGCCGTTTTGCACGGAGCAATAGTTCTGCGGTTTTGGCTCGCAAGTTTTATCTGCCTCATTTAAACAATATCCATAGTTACAGCCATACTCGCAAGAAACATAATCCCAATAATCCGAACACATACCGCTTTTTGATATATATCCGTTTTTGGGGGCTTTCATATTTGTCGGGCAAACCATAGGTTCACACTTTTTAGAAGAAACGTTAAAACACTCTTCAGAGCCACAGCAGTCTTCCCCCCATTCGGGATAATAAGAACTTGCGGGGGCAAAATCAATATACACGTCACCTGAGTTGTAATCCGAAGGATATCCGCAGCAAGTTCTGCGTTCCGTTTCGCACGGATTACTCTCGCTTACCCGATACTGGATATTTCCTTCCCTACAAGAAAATGCAATTATCGGAAATAAAAATAACACAGTCGTCAAAAAACGCTTTTATAATTATTTTCTTTTTTGACATAATATTTTCCTATCCCTTGGTATTAAACGGCCCGCCTAAACTAACCTAAGCTAGAACAAAGGCATCTCACACTTGGCGGGCCGATTTATGAGGGAAATTTATCAAAAAAAAAACAAGTCAACTGTTTTATGATTTTAAGTAAACGCCCCAACATACGACACGGCAGAAACACGGCAATGTAGGTCTGGCTTTGCCTGACGTTAAAAAGGTATTTCCTTTGTCAGGTAAAACCTGACCTACATTAACACAAAAGTTATGGAAGCATTTTGCGACCGGATAAGTTTATATATCGGAGTATAAATAAGAAAGTATTTCTAAAAGGATGTTATACTGTGATATGTTTTTAAGATTTTAGAGAAATACTAGCCATGAATACACAACTTAACGCGAGCAACTAGCGTGAGAAAATGTAACCGGCGTGGGCTTTCAGCGTGAGAAAATTTAAGAAGCGTGATTTTTTAGTTTTGAGATAGATTTTGATTTTATTACGAACGCGGTATAC
>NZ_CALGEO010000118.1:0-3350 GCF_937881865.1 Candidatus Proelusimicrobium excrementi | reverse complement strand
TGCCGGTTCTCCGGGTGGTAGCACTGAATAAAGTCCAACAGATCTGCATCGGTCATAGGATGCTGCTTAAGGGTAAAGTGGATATTAGTTCTGAAATCGTAGATCCAGATATCCTTTGTCTGCATTTCTGGACTTGCAGGCTTCTTATCAAAGAAAATAACATTTGCTTTTACGCCTTGCGCATAAAAAATACCCGTCGGCAAACGTAAAATAGTATGCAAGTTAAATTCGTTTAACAGGCGTTTGCGGACTTTCTCCCCCGCGCCGCCTTCAAAAAGCACATTATCCGGCACGACTACAGCGGCATAACCGGGAGTATTTAAAATCGTCATAATATGCTGCAAAAAATTGATTTGCTTGTTGGATGTCGTAGCAATAAAATCAGCCCGCTCATAGTTATCTTTTTCTTTTTTTAATGAACCGTCTTCGCCCACTATAGTGGTAGAACTTTTTTTGCCAAACGGCGGATTGGTTAAACACATATCATAACGTTTTGAGCCGGCGCTTAAAAGAGAGTCTTTTTCCTCAATCGGGCATTTACCTTCGCCAATACCATGCAGATAGAGGTTCATCGCGCACAAGTTGACTACCAGCGGCGTAATATCATTACCGTGGAGTTTATTAGCGCGAAGCTCCTTTAAAATATGGGAATCCCGCGTCTGCTTCTTCATATAATCATACGCAGCCAATAAAAAACCGCCCGTCCCGCACGCAGGATCCACTACCGACATTTCCGGCGTGGGGCGCATTACCTCTACCATCGCGCGGATTAATGGGCGGGGCGTAAAATACTGGCCGGCGCCGGCTTTTGTTTCGGTAGCGTTCTTTTGCAAAAGGCCCTCGTAAATAGCGCCTTTTACGTCCATATCCAAGGCAAGCCAAGTTTCTTTATTGATAAGGGAAATCAGTTGTTTAAGTTTGGCAGGCTCGGTAATTTCGTTTTTCGCACGGCGAAAAATAGTGCCAATTATGCCGGATTCTTTAGATAACGCTTCCAAAGCTTTTGAATAATGCTGTTCTAGCTCCGCTCCGTTTAAAGATAAGAGGGTATGCCAACGATAAGAGGCCGGCACGATAGAACCTTCATTGAGCAAAGTTGCACGTTCATGGTCCATTTTTAAGAAAAGTAGATACGTCAGCTGACGGACATAGTCTGTATAGCTAAGCCCGGCATCTTTCATAATAGTGGCATAGTTCCAAATTTTAGTAATTAAAGAGGCTTCGGTCATTTTGATTTTCCTTTATGTTTTTTAATTTGGCTGAGATCTACGGGTTCATCGTTAGGGTCTTGCGGGACAAGGTTCCCCTCAAAGGCCTGTTTTAAAATACTTTGCTTAAGTTGTTGTGCCTGCTCCAAGGCTGCAGAGATTGCTTTTTCGGCCTTATCTGCCGCCGCAAACGCCGTTTCTATTTTAGCGACAATGGCTTTTTGTTCGGGCAAAGAGGGCAAATTAATCTGTATATTTTGGATTTCTTTGCGCACCAATTCAACCTGGTTAGTAGAGCCGGACTGCATCTTCTCAATTTTTCGCTGTATAAATGGGGATTGAATATAGAAAAATAAAAAATGCGGATTTATTTTTGTAACATCCGCCCGTACGATAGTCACATGACTATCTACAACAGCATCTGTTAACTCCGTTCCTTGGTACAAATAGGCACGCCCTATCGTTCCTGTACCTGTTGAATTCCACAAAATATCCATAGGCTGAACATGGCGTTCACGAATCCACGATCCAAATTGAATAGGATCAATAAATTTCAAATATTGTATTTGCAATTCTTTCCAGCGAATACATTTTTGGTTAATCACTGGTAGTGCGCTATATGTAATATATTTTGGGGACTTACCTCTTTGAATATATCTACACAGAGCATTCAAAGAATTCTGATTCCAAACTGTTGTTTTATGCAATTTACCGGAAAAAGCCTGTTGTAAAACACTTTGGCGATATTGGGCAAGGTGTTCTTTAGTTTCGTTTAAAGATTTAACGGTTTTATCAATAACGGCAAACAGTTCTTCAATCTTTTTCACAATCCGCTTTTGTTCCGCCATAGGCGGAACGGGGATTGTAGACTTCGCCAAATACTGATAATGCCTTGCATACCCTCGATCAGGCAAGATAACCGCTTGCAAGAAATAGAAAAGAAGTTTTGGGATAAAAAAGGATTTAGCCCTAAAAATTTTTACTCCATCAGCACCGGGAACAAAAGAAAAATCTACATATTTAAACACGCGAGTATGATCACCAAAAATAATCACGGGTATACTCGTGATTACTCCGTTTTCATTATTCGTATATCCACTGATATAATCCCGCCCTTGATCTATAACAGGATATAGTCCTCGCTCCAGATATTTTTTAGAGGGAATTTTATTTCCAATAGAAACATTATTAATAACATCTTTTACTGAAAATGTTTTCCATGAATAGGGAGCAATTCTATTTACCATATGCGTTTTTTTGTTGTTTTAAATGTTTATAAATGCTTTGCCTAACATCACTAGCAAACTTAATAGAGGTTTGCTCTTCATTTGTAAATTCTTTTATTTTATTTAGTGGTAACTTATCATGGCCTTCGTTATATTTTTTTGCGATTTCTAATGTTTTATGAAATGTACAAATGGTATAAGAAATTCCTTCTATAACGAATCTGATTTTTGCTTTCAAAACTTTTATATGTTCTGATGTCAATTGATTGGAAAGAACAAGGACCTGCAATGGTGACAAACTATTATTTAACATTTGGATTTCTTCATAATAATTAGCTAATGAGGTTTTAGTAAAGACTAATCCTTTAATAAAATCTTCATCATCAGCTACAAAAAGTAGTTCATTCACATTTAATGGAAAGTCAATTTGATATTCGGAAATAGGGCTTAGAATATATTGGTGTTCACTTTCAGATAGTGACTGGGCTTGCAAAAATTTCTCTACGATTCCTAACCTTATTTGCAAATGTTGTAATAACTCAATAAATGCCTTAATATGGGTATATAAAAAAATATTTAGGTAATTTAATTGCCAAGTTTTATTTTCCCTGTCTTTTTGTTGTTCTTCTTGCTTTGCCCTTTTCTCAATTCCTTGCTGAGTTTTTTCTGTCCACTTATATGCAAGCCAAGCTCCCGCAAAAGTAGAAATAATAGTAGCAAATATCTCATTAATATTTAAATTCTTAAAAAAAGAAATGACTTCTACCATATTCTATTCCTCTCCGTTTGCGCCGATAAGGGCGTTGTTTAAGTCCGTAAGCAACAGGGGGAGAGAAAGCGGGGTAGTAAATACTTGGCGGGCTTTTAACAAACCGCCTTTGTCGCTTAGCGTTTCCTGCACGTCTTTTTCCGTCAT
>NZ_CALGEO010000117.1:0-22499 GCF_937881865.1 Candidatus Proelusimicrobium excrementi | reverse complement strand
GGCACAGGATCAGAATTTGCTTCTTTAGCTTCACTTATCCCCACAGCTCCTTTCCGATGAAATAAATAATGGAGCAATGTTTGTAAGCGTAAACCGCATAAACCGAGTGAGCAACCGTAAGCACAAGGCATATACCTATAACCAGCAGCATGACCTTTGTAAATGTACGTGTATTCATAACTCATTCCTCACATGTATGCAACAGCCATATAAAGCATCACAGCAAAAGCAATCACTACCGCCGCCAAAACACCTACAATCACAGAAGATATTATCAGCAGATTTTTTCTCTTATTTACCTCTTCTGTATCGAAACTGCACGGTTCTTTTTTGTTTTTCATTTCAGCGAGGTTGTAAAGCCCGCTTCCGCCGATTATCGCTATATCTATCATTTTAAACCTCCGTAAAGCGGAAACAGTTTTAAAAATTCTTTTACTCTTTCCGCTTCAGCAAACAGTTTTGCGTCGTCTTCGTGATTATTGACGGCTTCGTCTATAAAAGCGGCGATTTTTATCATATCCGCCTCTTTCATGCCGCGCGTCGTTACGGCAGGCGTGCCGAGCCTTATGCCGCTGGTTATCATAGGCTTTTGCGGATCGTAAGGAATAGTGTTTTTGTTGCAGGTTATGCCGGCTTTGTCCAAAGCCGCTTCGGCCTGTTTGCCCGTAATGTTTTTGCTTCTTAAATCAACGCTGAAAACATGGCAGTCCGTACCGCCGGCAACTATGCGGTAGCCCAAATTTTTAAGCGCTTGGCAAAGAGCCTGCGCGTTTAATTTTACCTGATGCTGATAGGCTTTAAATTCCGGTTTTAAAGCCTCCCCGAAGCATACGGCTTTGGCCGCGATAATGTGCATTAAAGGGCCGCCTTGCGTGCCGGGGAAAACGGTTGAGTTAACTTTCTTAAGATATTTTTCTTTGCACAAAATCAAACCGCCGCGCGGGCCGCGCAAAGTTTTGTGGGTGGTCGTCGTAACCAAATCCGCATAAGGCACCGGCGAAGGATATTCCCCCGCCGCGACGAGGCCGGCGTAATGGGCTATATCGCAAACCAAATACGCGCCGACGGAATCGGCGATTTTTCTTAAATAGGCCCAGTCAAAAATGCGGGAATAATTGGAAGCCCCCGCCATAATAAGCTTAGGCTTGGTTTCAAGCGCGGTTTTGGCGGCTTCGTCATAATCAATTTCTTCCGTGTCTTTGCGGACGTTCATTTCCACGATTTTAAAATATTTGCCGCTGAAGTTAAGGGGATGCCCGTGCGTCAAATGGCCGCCGTGGGAAAGATTCAAACCCAATACCGTGTCGCCCGGTTCTATAAGCGAAAGATAAGCCGCTATATTCGCCTGAGTTCCGCTGTGGGGCTGCACGTTGGCGCCTTCCGCCTTAAAAAGTTCTTTGGCTCTTTCTATCGCCAAAGTTTCTATTTTATCCACATATTCGCAGCCGCCGTAATACCTTCTGGACGGATACCCCTCCGCATATTTGTTGGTTAAAACGGAACCCTGCGCCTGCATTACCGCGGGCGATGCGAAATTTTCAGACGCGATAAGCTCTATCCTGCTTTGCTGGCGGGAAAATTCTTCCATTATCGCGTTATAGACGGAAGGATCTTCTTTTTTGACAGCTTCGTACATAAAACCTCCAAAAATTTTATAAGTTTCCTAAGATTATTTAATATAATTATATATAAGAAATTATAGCATAGGAGTGTGAGAAAAAAATGGAAAAAAAGACGCAAAAAAGTTTCCTCAAAGAAACCATAAAACATATAGACATCAAAAAACACAATGTAGTTAAGTTGGTTGACGATATGGCCGATATGGCGTATACCTCCAGGGATTTAAACCGCGCCGCGACTATTTACGACAAAATGCTCAAAGACAAAAACTGCTGCATTTTCGTTTGCATCGCGGGTTCGCTCATTTCCGCCGGCCTTAAGAAAATGATTGTTGATATGATTGATAACAATATGGTTGACGCCATAATTTCAAACGGCGCGAACATCGTAGATCAGGACTTTTTTGAAGCTTTGGGTTACAAACACTATAAAGGCGACCAGCACTATGCCGACGATAACCTCCTGCGCGATTTGCACATCGACAGAATTTATGACACCTACATCAACGAAGACGAACTTAAAGTTTGCGACGAAACCGTAAAAATCATCGCCGACGGCCTTGAACCCAGGCCTTATTCCTCAAGAGAATTTATTTACGAAATGGGCAAATGGCTTGATAAAAACAAAAAAGGCAAAGACAGCGTTATTTATCACGCTTACAAAAAAGGCGTGCCTATATTCGTACCGGCTTTCTCCGACTGCTCCGCCGGATTCGGCTTTGTGGCCCATCAGACGGAACACCCGGAAGCTCATGTTTCCTTGGACAGCGCAAAAGACTTTTTGGAACTTACCAAAATCAAAATCAACTCCAAAGACAGCGGCCTTTTAATGTTCGCCGGCGGCGTACCGAAGAACTTTGTGCAGGATACAGTAGTTGCGGCCGAAATACTCGGCGCGGATACGCCCATGCATAAATACGCCGTACAAATCACCGTAGCGGACGAAAGGGACGGCGCGCTTTCCGGCTCCACCCTTAAAGAAGCTTCCAGCTGGGGCAAGGTTTCAACCTCCCTCGAGCAGATGGTTTACAGCGAAGTAACCCTCGCCGCTCCGTTGATAGTCGGTTACGGCTACCATAAGAAAAACTGGAAAAACAGAAAAGCCAAAAACTACGCGAAATTCTTGCAAGACGAAGACAAAAAAAATGCGGCTCTTAAAAAGAAAAAATGCTGCACCTGCAAAAAATAAAACGTATGAAGAAATTAATTCTCAGCTTAGTTTTGCTCACCTGCCCGATAGCTTTCAGCTTCGGGCAGTTGAGCGTTTCGGGCGTTACCGGCAACAATGATTATTCAGCCGTAAGGGCAAGTTATAATCTTTCCATGCCGCTGACGCCGCTGTCCATAACGCCGAAGTTCGCCATGTACGAACAGGACGGTATGGACACCATGTATCAATACGGCATAGGCGCAAATATGCACGTACCTTTTTACGATTTGCTTGAAGTAGGCGCAGAGGCCGCTTACACCCCCAAAGCAAACGACTATTCAAACTACCTATGGGACGTACACGCCGCACTTAACATACAGAATCTGCTCTTCAGGCTTTTGCCGCTGGACGAACTTAAAGCGGGGCTGGGGTACAAAACGATTTACCATACCTTCCATGCAACCGATACCGATGTAACGGAACAGGATATTTATATGTTCCTTTACCAAAAAACCGGCGGATTGGATACAAGGATAACCTTCACGAAAGCTTTGGATTTTTCGGGCGACAAAACCGGCACTCCGCTTTGGCTTGACGTACCCGGCTTTACCGCGGTATACCAAGGCTATCTTGATTATTCCTTAAGCGTGGACGCGGGTTATACTTATAAGTTCATCCGCCCTTACGCCGGTTATACTTTTATCAAGACTGACAATGCGCCTTCTTCCGACGACGCAAGGCTCGGCTTGATACTCAGCGTGGCGATGATAAACTTTAACGCTTCCGTGGAATGGTTTAACTTTACCCAAAACACCGCGGACAGGCAGACTTTCTTCTCATTCACGGCGGGTGTTTCAATATGATGAGAACGGCGGAACAGAACAAAATCCTCTCGCTGACAGTGCTTATACAGCGCATTATAGTGTCTTTGGCTTTTGCTTTCTTGGCGGCGGGGGAGACCCTGCACCTTAACGCATTTGTGCAAAACGGCATAGATATAGGCCTGCCTTATTCCAGAGTTTTATGCACCGCGGCGGTAATAATAACTTTTATTTCCGCAGCCGGGATACTGCTGGGCCTTTTCTTCCGTACTCTAAGCGCGGCGGCGGCGGTTATTACTTTATTTTCCGGGTTTTTCTTTTTCGCCGGAAGTTTTAACAAAGTAAATATAGTGGGAACCTTGTTCGCTTTGGCCCTTTTGGCCGGCTTCATAATTTGCGGGCCGGGCAGATACAGCTTAGACTGCCGCCTGAGAAAAAAGAAAGAGAAAGAAAATAAAAGAATTTTGTTCCGCTAAAATATACCCCCGGCAAAACCGGGGGTTTTTATTTGCCGTTTGCGCCCGGGCTCTTTACTTATTATTTTTTCAGCTTATCCTTATATTTGGAGGCATTATGAAGAAAATAGTTTTAATACGCCACGGGCAAAGCGAATACAATCTTAAAAATCTTTTTACCGGGTGGTATGACTGCCCTTTAAGCGAAAACGGTTTTAAAGAAGCTAAAAAAGCCGGCAAACTGCTTAAAGAAGCCGGATTTTTATTTGACGCGGCTTATACTTCCGTACTTAAAAGAGCCATAGACACCCTTAACGTTATTTTAAACGAGCTGGGGCAGGACTGGGTGCCGGTTGAAAAAACTTGGCGTCTGAACGAAAAGCATTACGGAGCCTTACAGGGGCTTAACAAAAAACAAACCGCGGAAAAATACGGAGAGGAAAAAGTGCTGCTTTGGCGAAGAGGTTTTGACGTACGCCCCGCACCTTTGGACAAAGATGACGACCGCTCCCCTTACCGCGATCGACGTTACGACGATATCCCAAGGCAATATCTGCCTTTGACGGAATCTTTAAAAGACGCGGTGGAAAGATGTCTGCCGTACTGGCAGGAGGTTATATTTCCTTCGCTTAAAAATAAAAATCAAATATTGGTCGCTGCGCACGGCAACAGCCTTAGGGGAATAATAAAGTATCTTAAGAATATATCCGATAAAGATATCGCTTCTTTCAATTTGCCTACGGCCGTACCTTATGTTTTTGAGTTTGACGAAGATCTAAATTGCGTCAAAGATTATTTCTTAGGCGACCCTGAAGAAATAAAAGAACTTATGCGCCAAGTGGCCGAACAGGGCAAAGCCTCTTAAAGTATATACTGAAACAGGGCCTAAAGGCTTATATAGGTCTTTCGGCCCTTGTTTGGCGGCTTATATTTATATAACTTATAAATATGAGAACATTATTATTTTTTATTATCGCTATCCTAACACTATACCCCCCCTCCGTATTTTTGTATGCGGCTCCTCACGCTTTGGAAGATGAGGTCAATCCTAAAAGGCCTTTTGTCATTGATATTTTGGTGCGGAAAGAACCGCTGAAATATTATTTTGAGGATTGCTCTCACCCGTATGCGGCGCAAATAGCAAAAAGCTACCGGGCGTGGTTTAGCAACGCTAAATCTTACTTGCGCAGAGAAACAGACCCTTCTGTTGAATACTATAAAGAAATTATAGATTTCGCCACCGGCGAGGAAGCTTATATTTGCACGGATGAAAAAGACGCGGACATAAAATTTTATGTAAAAAACGGCGGAGAATATCTCAACTACGGGCCGCGCAACTCTCAAGGAGTTTTTACTTATCAAAACGGCAAAATGATAATAGCCGTAAGAACTGATGCGATGACCGAAAGAGATGGTTTTAACACGCTGACTCATGAAATAGGGCACTCTCTCAGAATGCAGGATTTATATGAAGGCCAGTTTTATTCTTCCTCGGGCAAATACGGCTCCGGCACGAAAGATTCTATAATGAAAAATTCCCGCTATTTGACTTGTGATGACGCCGACGCAATATTAAATGCTTTATATCTTACAAAAAAACTAACAGGCGCAAACCCTCCCGATTTGCTATTTGATTCTTTTTGCAACTATTTGGAGAGTCCGAAAATAACTTATAAAAACGCCATGGTTTTAAACAGAGCTCCGCTCGTCATAGACTATAAAGGGAGCAGAACCGTTTATACTTATTGCAAAGAAGGAGCACCGCATAAAATTATAAAAATAAATCCCAACAATTATGACAAGCTTTATGAAGAAATCCAAACCCCGGCGGAATGCAAACATACTCCCTTACAAGAGGAAAAACTAAACCTCAATGGTAAAGACAGTTACGCCGTCGCCGATTTTAAAACGGGGAAAATATTGTCTTTAAACGCTCCGTCCCCATTAAAAGGAAATAATATTTTTATGGCTTTGCCGGAATCCGGCGGGCTCGCTTTACAAGTCAGCACCGACGGGAAAGTGCCGGGCTATATAAAAATAACGGATAAAAATAATACAGTCATATATATTATGGCCTATTTAGAGGAAGGATATAACTTCGTTTATGACGCCTATCTTGAAGGGAAACACAACTATTATCCGGCGATGTTCATCTATAACAGAGAAAATCCTTCAAAAACTTACGTTTACGGCCCGAAAGAAAAACGCGGCCCCAGCTGCGAGGGGGAACCTCAGGAATGCGAAAAAATGGCTGAACTCCTCAATAAAACATTGCCTTTGGTAAGAGGCGATTCCGAAATGGTATTGCCGTACTTCGGAGGATTTGGGGCGTATTCCGCAAAGCAGCACATCCAAAATGCTAAAAGCTGGGAAAATTATTTATTAAAGAACTTCCCGCCTATGTCGGTAATCGGCAAAAAACTAAAAGCGGAACTTAATTTCCCGGTTAAACAGCTTAATCCAAGCGATATTAAAATAAAACTGCCGATAAAATAGTTTTTCTCGCATACAAAAACGCCCCTTTTAAAAGGGGCGTTTATTTTTGTTCCGCAAAAACTTTATTTGGCCATTATAAACGGCATATCGCCGGCCATATAATGCGGCATTACGCCGTTCCATTTTTCAATGGCTTTAAGCTGTGCTTCAACCTGTCTGAGCTTAATCAAATCCGGCGTTACGGCCTGGCGCTGAAGTTTTAAAGATTCCGCTTCCGCCTTGGCTTTTAAAACCTGCTGTTCGGCTTCTTTTTTAACTTTTTCCACCAAGTTCGTGGCGCGTTTGGCTTCCTGCTCGGCGATTTGTTTTTCTTCAACGGCTTTTAAAAATTGGGAAGAAAAATCAAAATCAACTATAGCTATATCAGATACTATAACCTGCTTTTGGCCCATCTTTTCCTTAAGGACGGAGTCAAGCTCTTTGGCGACTTCCACCCTGTTGGAAATCAAGCTTTCGGCCGAATATTTGGCCACAATGGCTTTTATCCACTCTTCCGCCATAGGCGCAAGAACCGTATTGACGTAATCTATACCCAAATTTCTGTAAATGGAAATTACGGTATCGGGCTGGATTCTGTGGTTTATCGCCAGGCCGACTTTGACCGTCTGCAAATCCTTAGAAAAAGCTTCCGTGGAAACAATATCCTTTTTTATGCGTATGGAAAATTTTTCTATTCTGTCCACGAAAGGGATTTTAAGGTGGAGGCCCTCTTCGTAAGAGCCTACGACTTTCCCGAAGCGCAGCTTTATGGCCGAAGTGCCCGCAGACACGGTGAAATAAGAATCAAACGCTATAAAAGCCAATAAGACTATGACAACCGCGGCAATAATAACTCCGCCGCCGATTTTATTGTAATTCATTCCTTTCATCCATCCTCCTTTTGTTTAATTAATTATATAAAAATAGCTCGCCGTCTTTTTTGTAATTCTTCATTGAAGCGGAAAACTCATAACCGCCGTAAGAAAAACTCAGAGCCCCTTTTTGAGCCGCGTTTTCACCCCTGCCGGAACCGTACCAAGGATCTTCCGCTTTTACTCCGCAATAATATCCGCCCGGCTCGGCTTGGCGTATGCGCGCGCCGGAAGCTTCAATCAGCTTTTTGCTTTCCCCTGAAAACGGCGCGGCGGGAACATAAATATCTTTTATTTTGATTCCGCCCAAATCTTTTAAAGCGTAAGCCGCGCTTTTGTAAGCAGATGCGATAAAAAGGCAGTCTATGCTTTTTGAACCGGCGGCCAGCGTCGCCGCTTTTATTATTTTGCCCTCAACGCCCGCGCCGATTACGATAATTTTATTTTTCTCCTTTACGAATAAAGCACGGCTGTAACGGCCTTCAAGAACGGCGGAAAAATCCTTTTTAATAAAAATCCCTCCCAGTAAAAAACAAAAAGACAGCCCTAAACTCAATCCCAGAAAAAGTTTTTTATTTTTAAACAGAGGAAAATTAAACAAAGCAAACAACGCCGAATAATAAGACGCGATAAAACCGAAGTTCCACGCGCTTATCTCAATCCCGGCAAGCGGAGTGGACGCAAAAGCTTCCACCAGGAAATTGAAAACGTAAAGCAGAATCTTCATGATAAAAAGCACAAACTCGAAAGGAAAAGAAAAAGGCAAAAAGCGAAGCGGCCAAAGCAAAAAAGCCCCGCCCATAAGAACGCCGCTTAAAGGCACTAAAAATATATTGGAAATTATCGCCGCAAACGATATTCTGTTAAAATAATTCGCAAACACCGGCACAAGCGCAAGCTGCGCGCTTAAAGAAACGAAAAACAACCCCGCCGCCCAAGCCGCCGTTTTTGGCAGACGCGAAACAAAATTAAAATTGCAAACGAAATAAATTATCGCCAAAGTGGCCAAAAAAGACATTTGAAACCCGGCGTCGAAAACGCTTTGCGGATTAAACAACAAAATAATGAAAGCCGCCGTCAAAAAGCCCTGTAAGACTCCGCTTTTGCGCCCAAGCAAAAGCCCGCAGGTGGCGCACAGCGTCATAATATACGCCCTTATCAAAGGCGCGTCCGCACCTGCTATCAGAGTATAAAACAAAGCGCAGGCAAGCGCGGCGGCAGCGGGCAAATATCTGCCCATAAAGAACAAAGAACACAAAAAATAAATAATCAAAGTTACAAAACCGACATTCCCGCCGGAAGCCACCAGCAGATGTATTGCGCCGCTGTCTTGAAATGCGGAGTAAAGGCCTTTGTCCATATCGCCCTTTTCGCCGATTGAAACACCGCTTAAAACCGCGGCGGAATCGGCGGGGAGATTATCCTCAAACACTTTAAGCATACTCGCCCGCGTTTTTGAAAGAGCGCGCCAAAATAAAGAACCGCTTTTAACGGTAATTGGTTTTGAAATTTCCGTTTGGCTGAAAATATGTCTGCGGGCCAAATATTCGCGCCAGTTGAAAGAACCGTAATTTTCTGCGGAAAAGACGGGTTCCAAAATTCCTTTCGCCGTTAATTCGTCCCCGCGGGCAAGGTTCTGACACAAAGAGCATTGTACGTAACTTTTTCCGCTGACCGCTTTGCCCGCCACGGAAAGGACCTCCGCCGTAAAAAACAGGCCCGTTTTGCGTTTGGACGGATAAGAGATTACCTTTAAAACAATTTCCTGCGGGAACGGTTTTACAAAAAAAGAAGCGTCTTCCGTTTTAGGTTTCGGAACGGGAAGAAACAAAGCCAAACACAAAGCATAGATTACTAAAATTAAGAAAAGAGGCCTTTTATAGAAATCGGACGTCATCAGATTTTAGTGCGGCCCTTTAAAGAGTGGGAAAGAGTCATTTCGTCGATATAATCAATATGCCCGCCCAGCGGCATCCCGTAGCCTATGCGCGTTATTTTGCCGACCAGCCCGCGCAAAACGTCGGCAATATAAAGGGAGGTGCTTTCCCCCTCAGTATCGGGGTTGGTGGCTATGATTACTTCCCTTATTTCCCGTTCGGAATTTTGCACGCGCTCTACAAGTTCCTTTATTTTTAAATCATCCGCGCCGCGTCCGTCCAAAGGGGAAATGGAACCGTGCAAGACATGGTAAAGGCCGTTGTAACTGCCGGTTTTTTCTATGGCTTCTATATCTTTTGGTTCTTCAACAACGCATAAAAGGCCGTCGTCGCGGGTATCATCTGAGCAAATTTCGCACAAACCGCCCTCGCTGTAAGAAAAACAAATAGGGCAATAATGTACATTGGCCCTCATTTTTAAAAGGGCTTCGGTAAATTCCGCCACTTCGCTTTCGGGCGCTCTTAAAAAATGCAGAGCAAAACGTTCCGCTTGACGCGGGCCCACGCCTTGCAATCTCCTAAAGCATTTTATAAGTCGGTCTAAGCTCTTCATAAGTTTCAGCCTACTATATGGCCGTCAAAAATATCTAAAATCTCCAGCGTTTTGGGGCCGGCGTCTTTGGTTCCTTCGGCGGAAGGCGCGTCATTTTGCGCATATGCGCTGAAATCCCCCTGCACAAAAGGCTCTTCCGAACTGATTGCGGGTTTGCTCTTATCTGGGGCCGCCGCAGGACGCGGGGAAGAATATTTAGGCGCAAAGGCCGACGTGGCCGGAGTTCTTGTTGAAGAAAAAGCATCTTCTTTCGGCACGCCGCCGGCTATTTTGAAGTTAAATTTAATTCTTTGCCCGCAAACTTTTAAAGCCGCTTTTTCCAAATCGGCTATGCGGCGCTGTAAGGTGTCCTTAAAAAATCCATCTTTTGGCTTAAAGGTAAATTCCCACTCGTCTTTGGCGGGAAAGGATACCGACGCGGATAAGACGCCCTCGTAAAGGAAAGGATAATTTTTATCAAGTTCCTGCTTAAAAGACGGCCACACTTCCATAGCGGAAGAAAAACTTATATTGTTTGCTTGGGGCTCGGCGGTGCGTTCTTGAACTTTTTGCTCCGCGCAAGGGCTTGCGGCAAAAGGCGAAGCCGAAAAGGAAGGTGCGGCTGTTTCCGTTTTAGCCGCCGGCCTTAAAATTTTAGCCGCTTCCGGCATGGCCGGGGCGTCGGCTTTAAACATTTCCTTTTTTATTTCTTCAAAGCTTTTTACGGCTGGCTTAGGCGCAGATTGAACAGCCTCCGTACGGACTGGCTGATTATTCAGGCTTTTTTTTTCCGCCGAAGGCACGGACAAAGAAGAAACGGAAGAATGTTCCAAAGCTTCCAAGCGCGAGATCAGCCCGTCAATATCAATGCTGTTTTGCATAATAGTAAACAGGCCGACTTCCGCCGCCAACGCGGGCGTATCGGAAAATTTAACTTCATCAGTCAGTTTGGAAATTTTGCGCGTTAAGGCCGCAATATGGCCGGGAGTACATTCCGCCAGAATTTCTTTTGCGCCGGGGTAAGGCTCTTTGCCGGAATTAAGGGAAAGGTAAAAAATCTCCCCGAAAGCGTTTTTTAAATCTTTAAGAAGGCTTAAAGAATCAAAACCCTCGTTCTTCACTTTTTCAAAAACGCCGTGCAGGCGCGCGCCGTCTTTGCGGATTACAGCCTCGACGGAATCTTTTACCAATTCCTGCGGCAATATGCCGAGCATTTGGGAAACCAAAGCCTTATCCACTTTGCCGTTGGAAAAGGAGATGGCTCTGTCAAAAATCGTAAGGGCGTCCCTCAAAGCCCCGCCCGCGCTTTTTGCGATGACGGCGGCGGCTTCTTCTTCCAAATCAATATTTTCCGCGCCGGCCAAATCCAAAAGGTGGGAGGTTATTTCCTCTTCCGTTATGGGTTTAAAGCGGAAAGTCTGACAGCGGGAGGAAATGGTTAAAGGCACTTTGTGAAGTTCCGTAGTCGCCAAAATAAATACGACGTGGGCGGGCGGTTCCTCAATAGTTTTAAGCAAAGCGTTGAAAGAGGAAGTTGAAAGCATGTGGACTTCGTCCAAAATGAAAACTTTGTATCTGTCCCTGCCGGAAGCCAAAGCGACGGTATCTATAATGGCTTCGCGAACTCTTTCCACCTGAGTATTGCTGGCCGCGTCGAGTTCCAAAACGTCCATATCGCTTGAAGCGGCTATTTCCAAGCACTGCGGACATTTGCCGCAAGGGCTGGCCGTGGGCTTATTATTGCCGCCGCCGGTGCAGTTTAAAGCTTTTGCCAAAAGCCTGGCGGTTGTGGTTTTGCCGCATCCGCGCGGGCCGTAAAACAAATAGGCGTGCGCTATCCTGCCGGATTTAATCGCATTCATAAGCGTTTTTGAAACGCTTTCCTGCCCGACGACTTCCTCAAAAGTCTGCGGGCGGTACTTGTTGGCCAAGCTTACATAGGCCTTTTGGGCCGGAGAAGAAGAGTCCTCAAACATTTCCATAAGATTATGATAATAAATTAATAGCTTTAGCGCAAAAGGCCAAGGACATATAATTATGTTTTATGAACATAAGATAAAAACAATCATAAATTTAAGGCCCGGTCTTAAGCCGGGCCTTTTTAATATTGAAATCAGGGTTTATCAGGACTGCACATAGGCAGGATCTATAAGCCCCGGTATAAGCTGGGCTATACCCTGCACCACGAATTGCACCGCTATCGCGCAAAGTATCAAACCCATAGTCCTGGAAACTATCTGCATACCGTTGTTCTTAAGTATCCTGAAAAGCCATCTGGAAAGATATAAAACAAGCCCGATAAGCGCGCACGCCGCCGCCAAAGCAAATACCATACCTATCATCGTAAGGAAGTTATTTGGCTTTTGCGCATATAAAATAACCGTGGCTATTGCGCCGGGACCGGCAAAAATCGGCATGGCCAAAGGCACTATAAGGCTGCTTAAACGCTCGGTAGCCTGCTTAAACGCGCTTACGCTGGAAGCGTTGGTTTCAAGGCCTTCGTTTTCAAACTTGGGCTTGCCGTGAAGCATACGGAAGCCTATCGTCATAATCAATATTCCGCCCGCTATCCTGAAAGCCGGTATGCTTATGCCGAACAAGCTTAAAAAAGGCTGGCCTATAAAAAAGAAAAACGTACAAATTATAAAAATCGACAAAGCCAAAAGCTTGGCGATATTTTTCTGTACGTCCGTTGAATCTTGGTTTACGTGTTCAAGAAAGATTGGCACATTGCCGATAGGGTTTAAGATAGCCACTACAGCAATAAAGAAGTTTAATATTAAAGGAAAATCAATAGACATTTTTTTGCCTTTTATAAAAAATGGGCAGTACAGGGTTCGAACCTGTGACCTTCCGCGTGTGAGGCGGACGCGCTACCGCTGCGCCAACTGCCCGTGCTTACTTTAGAAGCTGTAAGTTCTTAATATATTTTACCATAAATATAAGCCGCGCGGTAGTTCCCTTTTTAAAAGCCGGCAAAACCCAGGGCACTTCCACGCGGCGGCGGTTATTTATATAATTATTATATGGGTATATTCAAGTTGCATTCCCCTTTTAAGCCTTCCGGCGATCAGCCTAAAGCGATAGAAAAACTCGCCGCGAATATTCAAAACGGCAAGACTAGGCAAACTTTGCTCGGCGTAACCGGCTCCGGCAAAACTTTTACTATGGCAAACGTCATAGAAAAACTGGAAAGGCCGGTACTGATAATGTCCCCAAACAAAGTTTTAGCCGCACAGCTTTACAGCGAGTTTAAGCAGTTCTTCCCGGAAAACGCCGTGGAATATTTTATTTCCTACTACGATTATTATCAGCCGGAAGCATATATACCGCAAACCGATTCTTATATAGAAAAAGACGCCGCCATAAATGACCATATAGAAAAACTGCGCCTTAAGGCGACAAACTCCCTCTTAAGCAGGAAAGATACCATAGTGGTGGCGTCGGTGTCCTCAATTTACAATATAGGTTCGCCGGAAAGCTTTCAGAAAATGAGAATACACCTTAAAACCGGGGAATTGCTGACAAGAACGGATTTTACGACTCATCTGATAAAAATACTTTACGAACGCAATGAAACGGAATTTGCGCCGGGGAACTTCCGCGTGCGCGGGCCTTTTATAGACGTGTTTCCGCCTTACTCCCAAAACGCTTTAAGGGTGAGGATAGAAGGCAGGAACATCGTCTCCATACAGGAAGTGCATCCGATTACCAATGACGTCGTGCATGAAATTGACGAAGTTTGGCTTTCGCCGGCGAAGCAGTTTGTATCGGAAGACGAAAAAATGGAAGAGGCTTTAAATTCCATAAAAAAAGAATGCGCCGACAGAGTAAAGTTTTTTGAAGACGCAGGGAAACTTGTGGAAGCCCAGCGCATAAAACAGCGCACCGCTTACGATATGGAAATGCTGGAGCAAACAGGCTTCTGCCCCGGGATAGAAAACTATTCCCGCCAGCTGGAGCTGCGCGCTCCGGGAAGCCGCCCCAACTGTCTGTTTGATTACTTCAGACGTTACGAAGATTTTATAGTTTTTATAGACGAATCGCACGTCGCCGTGCCGCAAATACGCGGTATGTACAACGGCGACAGAGCAAGAAAACAAATGTTAATTGATTTCGGCTTCCGCCTGCCGAGCGCGCTAGACAACAGGCCTTTAAAATTTGAAGAGTTTGAAAAGCTTTTGCCTTCGGCCATATTCGTTTCCGCCACGCCGGGGCCTTATGAACTTACCGTAAGCGGCAATAATATAGTTGAACAGATTATCCGCCCGACGGGGCTTGTCGATCCGCCGGTAAAAGTGCTGCCTGCGGAGGGGCAAATCAACGATTTGCTTTTAAGAATACAAGCCAAAACCGCAAAACGGCAGCGCAGCCTGGTGCTGGCTTTAACCAAAAAGACCGCGGAAGATTTATCCGCTTTCTTACTGGAAAAAGGCGTAAAAGCAAGATATTTGCACAGCGATATAGACTCATTGGAAAGGATAGAGATACTTAAGGATTTCTCCCGCGGAGTGTTTGACGTATTAGTCGGCATAAATCTTTTAAGAGAAGGCATAGACATCCCGCAGGTCGGGCTGGTAGCTATACTTGAGGCCGATAACGAAGGCTTCCTGCGAAACCAAACCACTTTGATACAGATAGCCGGGCGCGCGGCAAGAAACGTAGAAGGGGAAGTGCTGCTTTACGCACAGCGTCAGACGCCTTCCATGAAATACGCTTTAAACGAAATGGACCGCAGGCGCGCCATACAGCAGGCTTACAATAAAGAACACAATATCCTCCCCAAAACCATAGAAAAAGCCGAAGTGGAACTAAAGGAATTTGAACAGCAAAGCAAATCTTCCGGCATATCCATGATTCACACTTTAAGCGACGTTCTGCCGCAGGCAAAGAACCTGCCCGCACTTATAAAACAGACGGAAGAACAAATGCTGGAGGCGGCGGATAATCTTGATTTCGAACTGGCCGCGGAACTGCGCGACAGACTTTTTGAACTTAAAGACATGGCGGTAAAATCACCGAAAAAACGTAAACAAAAAAGGTAAAATTTGTATATGGATTTTAATTTCAGAATAAACAGAACCATAAATCTGGATCAGGCGTCTTCGACCCAAGACGTCGCCAAAGAAACGGCATCTCTTTTTAAAGAAGACGGCGTTTTAATAGTAGCAAAAACCCAAACCGCCGGCAGAGGCCGATTTGAAAGGCAGTGGGAATCAAAAGAGGGCGGACTGTATTTCAGTATAATTTTACGCCCCAACAAAAAGACCATGCCGCTTGAAGAATTAAGCGTAAAAGCGGGCCGCGCCGTGGCGCAGACGCTTAAAAACCTTTACGACGTAAAGACAAAAATAAAATTGCCCAACGACGTTTTGGCCCACGACGGCAAAGATTTTAAAAAAATATCCGGGATTTTAATAGAAACTTCCGCCGGCACCGACGGGCATTTGGACTGGATCGCCCTCGGTATAGGCATAGACACAAACAATACGCCTTCAAAGAATTTACCGGCCGTAAGCGTAAAACAAATTATCGGCAAACAGGTAAACAACGAAGAGCTGCTGCAGAAGTTTCTGCAAAACTTTGCAAAAGAATATATCAGTTGGAATATAGCTTAATTTTATAACCCGGCAATTAAAAAGACGCCTTCCGTTCAGGAAAGCGTCTTTTTTAAATCCATATAAAGGGCCGGATTTAAGCGTCGCCCATTATCTTTTTGACTTTCTCCAGCAAAACCGCGGTTCTGAAAGGTTTCAAGCAGAAGTCTTTGACTTGAGGATTGCCGGTAAACATCTTTTCGGATTCTTCCAGAGCAGATACTATCATGATTGACGCGCCCTGAAGTTCCTCATCGGCGGCCATGGCGGTGGCAATAGCTTTGCCGTCCTTGCCCGGGAGCATAACGTCCAACAAAACCAAATGAGGATGAGTCTTCCTGATTAAATCAAGCGCGTTGCGGCCGTTGTCGCAGAGATAAACTTCATATCCGCTGCGGCTCAAAATCATATTAAGAAGCTCAAGGATATCGCCTTCGTCTTCAACAATAACAATGCGTTTTTTAAGTTCCGCCATATTTCCCCCACAGTGTTAAATTTATATAATCTATTAAATAAATTATACTTTTTTTACAATCTTTTTTATGGATAAAAGTAATTTTCGGGCCGTAACTTGGCAAAGCCTTATTAAATTTGAAAAACAAAACGCTTTCTTCAAACCGAAAATCGGCGTTTTGGTCGGTCTTTCCGGCGGGGCGGATTCCGTAGCTTTGGCGCATTTCGTCAAACAGCTCAGCGTAAAAAAGCAGTTCTCTGTTTACGCGTGCCACGTGCACCACGGCCTAAGAGAAATGGCGGACCGCGACGCGGCCTTCGCCAAAAAAACCGCCAAAGAATTGGAAATACCTTTCATATTAAAAAAAGTAAACGTAAAAGCTTTGGCCAAAAAAGAAAATCTAAGCGTGGAGCACGCAGCCAGAAAAGCCAGGTACCAAGCTTTAAGCGAGGCGGCGGAAAAATGCGGATGTAAAAAAATAGCTTTGGCGCATCACTTGGACGACAACGCCGAAACTTTTTTGCTAAATGTACTGAGAGGAACCAAAGCCAAAGGCCTTTTGGGCATACCCGTAAAAAGAGCTTTGGGAAAACTGGAAATAATACGCCCGTTTATGTGTATTACTCGTGCGGAAGTGGACGCCTACGTCAAAGAGCATAAATTATCTTTTATCAACGACGAAACCAACTTTGAGCAAGTCTATACGCGCAATTGGGTGCGCGGAACTCTGCTGCCGCTTTTGGAAGAAAAACAACCGCAAATCCGCAGGCATATCAATGACATCGCCCAAGACTTATATAAATATATAAAGCCTTAGAATATCATCCAAAACAGCAGAAAGAAAAAGGCCCCGCACGCCGCAAATAAGCTTAATATTGCGGGAGCAAGCGATAAAATCAACGTGAAAAAAGTTCTTACTTTTGAAAGACCGTAGGCTTTGTTCATCATGTAAAGAATAAAGTAAATCTGCAAAAGCGCAACGATAAACAAAACAAGGAACTTAAAAACGGCGAGAACCGGCGCGGCGGCCTGCATAAGAGCGAAACTCACCAAAAGCGTAAGGCAAAACTGAGAAAGCCCTATAAGCGTAAAAAGCCCCAAAGCGCTGCCTTTGCCGGTGGAAATTTCCAGCAGCAAATGCGCGCTTGAAGCAACAAAAAAGCCGATGCACAAATCCACAAACAAAACCGCGAAGAAGCCGAAGGTAAAAGCGAAATTGCCCATACCGCCACCGCCCAGCGCCCACATTATCATAACACTTAAAGAGCCCGCCGCATATCCCAAAAGAGCCAAAGCCAAAGAACGCGATTTTATTATATCGTCGACGGCTTTGGAAGGTTCGGTTACAAAATCATAAAGAGCGTTTATAAAAGTCATACCGGCTCCTTAATAAGCCCAAAGATAGGAAACTTTCGGCGTAGTAAAATCTTCTATTTTTGAGGCCAAGCCCAATCTGCTTTCCATGGAAGCGCCGCCCATATAAAGCATTTCCATAAAATTATTCGGCCGCGGAGTAATAAGTTTTATGTCTTTAACACCGGTAAGTTCCGCAAGATGTTCCCGGGCGGTTTCTTCCCCGCCCAAGGCGTCGATAAGCCCTATTTCCTTGGCGCGCGCGCCGGTAAATACGCGGCCGTCGGCGTATATTGGCAGCATTTCCGCATTGACGTTAGGCCTGCCTTTTTGGACGGCCTGGAAAAATTGCTGATAGGTTTCGTTAATCATTTCCTGCAATAGGGCGACTTCCTCTTCCGTCATAGGGCGGTAGGCCGAACCGATGTCTTTATGCTTGCCGGATTTTACCGGCATCACTTTTATGCCGAGTTTGTCAAACAAACCCTCTACATTGTTGGCCTGCATTATTACGCCGATTGAACCCGTCATCGTGCCTGGCTGGGCGACTATCCTGTCCGCCGCCATGGCTATATAAAAACCGCCGCTGGCCGCAACATCCCTGAACAAAGCCACAACCGGCTTCTTTTTGGATTTAAAAAATAAAATTGCGTTGTAAATATCCTGTACGGAAGCCACCGTTCCGCCGGGGGAGTTGATATCCAGCAAAAGGGCTTTTACTTCTTTCTTATCGGCCAAATCCCTTATTTTCTTTGCTATTGAAGACGCGCTGTTCTGGCGGGACATAAAACCGCTTTCGCCGCTTTCCTGTATCACGCCGCGCACTTTCACTACGGCCGCGCCTTCCTCTTTTGAAAGTTTTTTAAGCAAAGAGGATGCTTCCGCGACATCATCCGCGACGGAGGCCTCGGCCTCTTTCTCCTTAGGCGCGGCGGACGGCGTTAAAGCCAAATAGAGCCCGCTGGCCATGGAAACCGTAAATACGACCGTAAGTAAAACGAGCCAAAATTTAACCCCGGAGATTTTCTTCTCCTCTTTGGAAGGGATATCTTCCAGCACCGGTTCTTTTACCGGGTTTTCATTGTTTTCTTGCATGAAAAACTCCTCTGAAAATCGTTATATCGTTTTAAAATAATTATATCAATAAAATGATACAATTTATTAAAACCAAAGCGGAGGCATTTATGTTTAAAGGAATTTACACCGCACTTATAACGCCTTTTAAAGATTCAAAGACGGATTTTGACGCGCTCGGCGTTTTGATTGACAGACAAATCAAAGCCGGCGCGGAAGGATTTGTGCTGCTTGGCACTACCGCGGAAACGCCCGCGCTATCCTTTGAAGAAAAGAAGGAAATTTTGGATTTTGCCTGTACTCATATCGGCAAGAGGGCCAAAATTATTATAGGCGCAGGGGCAAACAATACTCAGACTACTCTTAAAAACATTGAACTTGCTTCCCGCTATAACCCCGACGGCCTTTTGATAGTTACGCCTTATTACAATAAGCCGAACCTCAACGGGATGATAAAGCACTTTTCTTTGGCGGCAGAAGCCGGCAAACCTATTATTCTTTATCATATACCCGGCAGAACAGGGCAGAAATTGAGTCAGGATTTCTTGGCTAATCTGCTTGAAGCCGTACCGCAAATCAAAGCGATAAAAGAATCCGACTACGACATAAACCATATAACGCAAACCGCGGTAAAATTCGGCGCGGACAGGATTGACTATATTTGCGGCAACGACGATTTATGGCCCGTATTTTTGGGGCTGGGCTCGCGCTGCCTTATAACGGCCGCAGGCAATACCATGGCCCCGGCTATGGTAAAAATATATAAACTTTTTGAGCAAGGCCAAACAACGCAGGCTATGGACGTTTTCCGCAAAGCGTGGCCCGTAATTACAGGCAGTTTTATTGAAGTCAACCCGACCTGCCCCAAATACTTGCTTAACAAACTGGGTTTATGCTCCGCGGAAGTAAGGCTTCCGCTGGGTGAGCTTACCCAAAAGACTAAAGAAACTTTGGACGAGATATTTGAAACTTACCCTAAGGAATTTTTTATATGAGGAAAATTTCCGTATTAAAATTCGGCGGAAACACTTTAGCCAATAAAGAGAAAATACTGCTTGCGGTCAACCTTATCAAAAAAAGAGTTGAGCAAGGCGTTTTGCCGGTTGTGGTGGCTTCGGCCAACGGCAATATGACGGATATCCTTTTGGATAACGCCTATTCCTTAAGCAAAAATCCGCACAAGCGCGAACTTGATATGCTTATAACTACGGGCGAACGCATAAGCGTGGCTTTGCTTTCCATAGCTTTAAACGATATTAGCCTGCCGGCTGTTTCCCTGACGGGATCGCAAATAGGGCTTACTACTACTCCCGAACACGCCGGGGCCGATATTAAAGGCATTACCGGGGACAGGCTTCAAAAGGAACTTGATAAAGGGCACATACCGATAATAGCCGGCTTTCAGGGTATAGGCGAGAACAAAGAAATAACCACTTTAAAACGCGGCGGCAGCGACGTATCTGCCGTATTCATAGCCAGCCAGCTGGGCGCGGATCACGTGGAAATGATAAAAGACGTAGACGGGGTTTATACGAAAGACCCAAATAAAAACAAAGACGCTGAAAAACTTAACCTTATGGATTTTGACGTTATGTACAAACTTGCGCTGGAAGGCGCCAATGTTCTGCACCCCGACGCCATAAAATTGGCGAAGGAGAAGAACGTCGAGATAAGAATAATTTATTACAAAACAGGCGAAGTGGGGACGATTATAAAATGAAAAAGATTGCAGTTTTGGGCGCGGCGGGAAAAGTCGGCCAATTAATGTTAAAAGAACTGACGCGCATGAAAGCCAAAGCCGAAATAGAAGCTTACGGCAGAGATGAAAAACCTCTTTCCTGCGATATAGCGATTTTATGCACGGACGACCCGGTCAGCGCGGTTTTGGCCGAAGAACTTAAAGACAAAGCCGGGTTTATAATTGATATGTCCGCCAAGTTCAGAAATGCCCCTGCGGTGCCTTTGGTCATCCCGGAAATCAACGCCGACACTATCACCAAAGAAACCCGCCTTATAGCCAGCCCCAACTGCACCACGACGGGCCTTGTTATGGCTTTAAACCCTTTAAAAAAGAAATATACCCTTGAGGAAGTTTTCTTCTGTTCTTATCAGGCGATAAGCGGCGGCGGCAAGAAACTGATTGAAGATTTTAATACGGAGGGCTCTTTTTATCAGGCAAACTGCGTCCCTTTAATAGGATCTCTGCAGCCAAACGGTTTTACCTCGGAAGAAATGAAAGGCCTTAACGAAACCAGGAAAATCCTGCGTCTGCCTAACATAAAAGTGCGTCCGCACACCGTGCGCGTCCCTGTTATGGTAAGCCACAGCTTGGGCGTAACCCTTAAAGCGAAAGAAGATTTTGATATCTCCGGCATACAGGCTTTGTTCGCTTCCCAGCCGGGCGTAATATGCGACGGAAAAATCTATACGCCCAAAGAAGCCGAAGGAAAAGACGAAGTTTTCGTCAGCAGGATAAGAAGAGATTTCGAAGACAAAAACGTTCTGCACTTTTGGATTACTTTTGACAATCTTCTCAAAGGCGCCGCGCTTAACGGCAGGCAGATTGCGGAATATATTTTGGAGAATTTTTGATGATTGACGTGATAATAAACGGCGCAAAAGGCAAAATGGGCCGCCTGATAAAAACCGTTATAGAAACCGATTATAAAGAGCGGGCCCGCATAGTTCAGCTGCGCGATTTCGACACACAAGAACCCGCGCCGAAAGCGGATATAGTAATAGATTTTTCCCTGCCCGAAGGCGCAAAACAAGCCTATAAAACCGCCAAGCAAATACACGCCGCTTTTTTATGCGGAACGACAAACCTTGACGACAATTTTTTAGCAGAGCTTAAAGCGGAAAAAGAAATATCCGTATTTTATTCCGCAAATGTCAGCATAGGGGTATTCTTATTCGGAAAGCTTTTAAAACAAGCCGCGGAACTTTTTAAAGATTACATGCCTAAAATGCACGAGGCGCACCACGCGCAGAAGAAAGACGCTCCAAGCGGTACGGCCAAAGCTTTGGCCAAACTTATAAACTTCCCTCAGGAAGAAATCACCTTTGAACGCACCGGCACAGTTCCCGGTACGCATATATTAAACTTAGAATCAAAAAACGGCGACGAAATCATTTCCGTAACGCACAAAGCTTTGGACAGGCGGTTATTCGCCGAGTCCGCAGTTAAAATAGCTTTGTGGCTGCCGGGCAAAGAACCCGGATTTTACGATATGGCTTCGTTCACGGAGAATTTATTATGAAAATACATTTTGTAGGAATCGGCGGCATAGGAATGAGCGCGCTTGCACAGCTGCACGCAATGGCCGGCGATGAAGTTACGGGCTCTGACAGGCTTATCAACAAGGGTTTTACCGGCTTGCCGATATGGAAAGAACTTAAAAAACTGGGCGTAAGGATTTACCCGCAGGACGGAAGCGGTATAGCGGAAGACACAGACGCAGTTATTTTAACTTCAGCCATAGAACCCGACAATGTGGAAATACAGGCCGCTAAAAAATATTCCATTCCCATATTGCACCGCTCGGATTTGCTGGCGAAACACGTTAAAGAATCAAAAACCATAGCGATTTCCGGCACAAGCGGCAAAAGCACCACAACCGCAATGCTTTTTGAAATTTTAAGAAAAGCCGGAAAAGAACCTTCTTTAATTACCGGCGGGGTGCTGCTGTCCTTACAGCAGGAAGGATACTTCGGAAACGTTTATAAAGGCAAAAGCGATATACTCGTAATAGAAGCCGACGAATCGGACGGCACCTTGGTAAACTATCACCCAAAAATAGGCGTAATGCTGAACTTGGCAAAAGACCATAAAGAATTGGATATTCTTAAAGGATACTTCAAAAAATTCAGCATAAACTGCGACAAATTTATAATAAACGCCGAAGAAGAAAACCTAAAAGAAATCGGCGGAAAATGCAAAACCTTCGGCCTTAAAACCGGGGATTTGACCGCGGAAAATTTACAGCTGGACGGATTTGGGTCAAACTTTACCGTACAGGGGCAGAGCTTCCGCATAAATTTGCCGGGAGATCACTATGTCAAAGACGCGCTGGGCGCAATTTCAGCCGCCCTTGAACTTGGAGTAACGCTTGAGCAATGCTCCAAAGCTTTAGAAGAATTTAAAGGCGTTTACAGACGTT
>NZ_CALGEO010000116.1:0-6146 GCF_937881865.1 Candidatus Proelusimicrobium excrementi | reverse complement strand
AAACAATGGTAAAAAAGTTATGGAACCATTTTATGACCGGATAAGTTTATATATTAGAATATAAAGAAGATGTTATTTTTAAAACAATGTTATGCGATAATGATAAGTTCTAAAAATTTGAGAAAAGTAGTAGGCATAAAGACACAACTTAACGCAAGCAATCAGCGTGTGAGTATATAACCAGCGTGGTTTGTTGATTTTGGAGCGGATTTCAATTTTTGACGAAGAAGGTGTACTAAGAGTGATGGCAACGAAGTTGCCGCAGTACCCGACTGAGAAGAAAATTAAAAGCCGCCCAAAAGCGGCAAAGTGCTAGCCGTGAGGCTTTAACTTAGACCGAGTAAAAGCAGTGCGAGTATGCAACCGGCGTGGGCTTTAAGATTTAGAGAAAATTTTGTTTTTCTTGTGAACGCGGTATACTAAGCATGATGCGCCCAAAGGGCGCGCAGTATCCAAGTGAACAAAAAATCAAAATTTGCCTAAATATTAAAGCTTGCTAGCAGAGATAACTCAACTTAGACCGAGTAAAAATACCCCAAAAAAAACACCCTTTACAGGGTGTTTTAAAATGGTGGGCCGAATAGGACTCGAACCTACAACCTTCCGCGTGTAAGGCGGACGCTCTAACCAGTTGAGCTATCAGCCCCTAAAGGGTTTTATTACTACTCAAATATTTTATCAAAAAAAGTCATATTTGTCTACAATACGGCGGCTTAGGCACCGCATTTACATGACTTTTCCCCTTTTTACGGTCTGTTTTCTTCAGCGAAATCAACCAGCATTTGCAAAGCCGTTAAAGACGCTTTACCTATATTCCGCTCACGCACTGCGGAAAAGCAAAACTTTTCCGCCTTTGCGCCGCAGCGCCCGCTGACCGCTATCCAAACTGTGCCGACAGGCTTTTCCGCACTGCCGCCCGAAGGCCCGGCTATACCCGTCGTCGATACACCCCAATCCGCCCCCGTAAGGCGGCGCACGCCCTCGGCCATTTGCAAAGCAACCTCCTTACTGACCGCGCCGTACTTTTCCAAAGCTTCTCTTTTAACGCCAAGCGCGCTTATTTTTACCTCATTGGAATATGCCGTAACGCCGCCCAAATAATAAGCCGACGCGCCCGGCCTTGCGGTTATCATGGCCGAGATATTTCCGCCCGTACAGCTTTCCGCCGCGGCAACCGTGCCTATTTTGGAAAGTCTTTCCAGCAATTCGGAGTTATCCCCGCTTTTTATAACCGCGTATTTAAGCCCGCCCAAAGATTGTTTCAGTTTTTCAAAACAGTCATCCAGCTTGGCAAGCCCCGCTCCTTTGGCGGTAAGCCTAAGCCTTATATAACCCGGCGACGGCAAATAAGCCAAAGAAATGCCGGAAGGCAAAGCATCCTCAAAGGCGGATAAAACCATAGCCAGTTCTGCTTCGGGCTTATCATAAACGCCAAGCATTTTATAAGCGAGTTCGGAACATTTAAAAGTTCTCTTAATTCTAGGCAGAATTACGGAAGAAATTAAATTTTCCAGTTCAAAAGGAACTCCCGGCATGGAAACCAACACTTTTCCCCCGCGCTCAAACCACATGGCGCAGGCGGTGCCTTTCTCGTTTTTAATGGGAATGCAAGCGGAAGGCAAATAGGCTTGGCTTTTGTTATACTCGTTCATAGCGGAAGTTTTGCCGCGGAAATATTCCCGAACCCAGCCGTAAACTTCTTCGTTAAAAACCAGCTGCGAGCCGAAGAACTCCGCCAAAACGCCTTTGGTGATATCGTCTTTGGTGGGGCCGAGCCCGCCGCTTACAAGTATCAAATCGGAAGAAGAAACCCCCTCTTCAAGAGCTTTTTTTATCTCTTCTTTTTTATCCGAAACCGAAACCATTTTCAAAGTTTCGACGCCTATGCCGGCCAGTGCCGAGGACATAAAACGGGAATTGGTGTCTAAAATCTGGCCGAGTAAAATTTCATCGCCTATCGTTATTATAAAAGCTTTCATAAACTAATTTTACAAGATTCTTATTCTTGCCGACAACCACGGATTTTAATCAAATTACGCCGGCGGTTAAATCTTACGGTATAATTCCCCGCCCCGTTATCCGGCCGTTTTTAAAACAAAAAGGCCGGTACGCGTAAAACGTACCGGCCAAATCGCAAAACTTTCAAACTTATTTAAGATGTTTGCCTACGAGGCCGGCCATCTCAAACATGCTGATCTGCGTTTTGCCGCCGAAAATCGGTTTCAAAACGTCATCGGCGTTGATCATGCGTTTGTTGGCTTTGTCCTGAAGGTTGTGTTTCTTAATATAGTCCCAGAGTTTTTTTACCACTTCGGTTCTCGGAAGCGGGGCCGCACCGGTAACCTTAGCGAGTTCGGCGCTGGGTGTTAAAGGCGCCATAAATTTTGCGTTTGCTTTTGCCATTGTCAATTCTCCTAGTTTATTTTACAAGCTCTTCCACTTTGGGAGCAGCGTTTAAAATCTCGTCTGAGCAGCCTTCTTTGAATTTTTCAAAGTTCTTTACGAAAGCCGCGGCGAGCTCTTTATATTTCTTGTAATATTCGTTCTTATCGGACCAAGCGGCCGAAGGCTGCAATATTTCTGAAGGCACGCCTTCGCATTCCGTAGGTATTTCAAAACCGAATACGTCGTCTTTTACAAATTTTACGTCATTAAGTTTGCCGTCCAAAGCCGCGTTGAGCAAAGCTCTGGTGTGCTTAATGCTGATCCTGCTGCCGATACCGTAAGGGCCGCCGACCAAGCCGGTGTTAACCAGCCAGCATTTGGCGTTGTGTTTTTCCATTTTTTCTTTCAAAAGCTCGGCATATTTGGAAGGATGCAAAGCCATAAAAGGCCCGCCGAAGCAGGTGCTAAAAGTCGGCTGAGGTTCTTTTACGCCTTTTTCCGTACCGGCGACTTTGGCGGTGTAACCGCTCATGAACTGGTACATGGCCTGTTCTTTGGAAAGCCTTGAAATCGGCGGCAATACGCCAAAAGCGTCATAAGTAAGGAAGATGATGTTCTTCGGGTGAGGTCCGCGTTCGCTGGGAACGGCGTTGTCGATGAACGTAAGCGGGTAGGAAGCGCGAGTATTTTCCGTGATGGCGGCGCTGTCCAAGTCCAGCTTTCTGGTGTTGTCGTCAAAAACGACGTTTTCCAAAATCGTACCGAAGCGGTGCGTCGTGGAGTAAATTTTAGGTTCGGCTTCCTGGGAAAGTTTGATTACTTTAGCATAGCAACCGCCTTCAAAGTTGAATACGCCGTCATTATCCCAGCCGTGTTCGTCGTCGCCGATAAGGCCGCGTTTCGGATCGGCGGAAAGGGTGGTTTTGCCCGTGCCGGAAAGGCCGAAGAACAAAGCGCTGTCGCCGTCGGAACCGACGTTGGCGGAGCAGTGCATCGTCATAACGCCTTTAAGCGGCAAGAGGTAGTTCATTACCGTAAATACGGATTTTTTGGATTCGCCGGCATAAGCGCTGCCCGCGATTAAAACCACTCTCTTTTTAAAGTTGATAAGGATTGCCGTTTCGGAAGCGGTGCCGTCGGTGGCCGGATCGGCTTTGAGGCCCGGCAGGAAAATTACCGTAAATTCGGGCACGATAGAAGTTCTTTCTTCGGCTTTGGGCTCAATGAACATATTTTTGGCGAAAATATTGTGCCAGGCGTATTCGTTGATTACGCGGATGGCCATCCTGGAAGCTTCGGCGGAACCGACGTAAGCGTCGCGGACGAAAAGATCAATATTTTCCATATATTTCAAGGCTTTGTTAAAAAGGCTGTCAAAATGCGCTTCGCTGATGCCTTTGTTGCCTTTATGCCACCAAAGCGTATTTTTTACGTCTTCGGTTTCGACAAAAAATCTGTCGTTGGGGGCGCGGCCCGTAAGTTTGCCCGTTTCAACGCATAAGGGGCCGCCGTAAGTGATATTGCCTTCGTTCTTTTCAAGGGCTTTTTCATAAAGCTCTTCTACGGCAAGGTTCCAAAATACGGTTTTATTCGTTTTAATGCCTAAATTATCAAGACCGTATTTGCTCTGATAAGCGGTAGGGTTTATCTTTTTCATTTTACCAATCCTTTTTTACAATTTTATCGCCGATTTTAATTTCGGCAGGCGCGGCTTTGTCCAAAGCCCACCTTATCCTTCTTAAACCTTCTATAATATTTTCCCTGGCGGCGCAGTAACTTATCCGCAGGTAACCTTCAAGGCCGAACGACACCCCAGGCACCGTGGCCACCATAACTTTATCAAGCAAAAACACCGATAAAGCCAGAGAGTCTTTATTATAGCGGCTGAAATCAACAAAACAATAGAACGTGCCTTTCGGCGCGGTTACTTTCAAACCTTCTATCTTTGAAAGTTCGCTTAAAAGCGCGTTTCTATTATTTTCCAAAATTTTGCGCAATTCGTCTACAACTTCTTGCGGCCCCGTCAGCGCGGCAAGCGCGCCAGCCTCCGACAATGCGCTGTTGCAGGAGGTCGTCTGGGCCTGCATTCTGCCCATGGCAGCGATAACTTCCTTGTTGGTTGATACTGCCCAGCCTATCCTTAAACCGGTAAGTCCGTAAAGCTTTGATACGCCGTTAACCGCCACTATATTACCCGGATTCTTGGCGTATTTAAAAGGGCTGGGCGCTTTTGCTCCCTCAAAAACCAACTGATGATAAATATCATCAGTCATAAGCCAAATGTTTTTGCTCTCGCAAAGCTCAACCGTCTTTTTTATAAAATCTTCGTCAAACAGTACTCCGGCCGGATTGCTGGGGCTGTTAAGCATTATCGCCTTTGTTTTGGAAGTAACCGCAGAAGCAAGCTGCTCAAAAGTTATTTGTATACCCTCTTTGGGTTTTACGGGCACGGGAACCCCGCCGACAAGCCTTATCATATCTGGATAGCTTACCCAATAAGGCACCGGGAAGATTACTTCGTCGCCTTTATTGACGACACTTAAAAGAAAATTATATATGGCCTGCTTCGCGCCTGAAGAAACTATTACGTTTTTATTTTCCAAGCTTACGCCGTAATGTTTTTTGGTGTAGTCAGCCACAGCCGCTTTAAGTTCCGGCGAACCTGTGGAGGGAGAATATTTTATTTTCCGGCTTTGCGCTTTTTTAACTATCGCGTCAACCGCGCTTAAAGGCGCAGGGATTTCCGGCTCGCCGCCGCCCAAATGAATGACGGGCAAACCTTCCTTTTTCAAAGCCGCCGTTTTGGCGTTTAATTTTAAAGTAGGAGAATCGCCTATAACGGAAGATAAATCGCTGAGTTTCATATAGATTAAACCTCTTTATTACATTATACCTTTATTCTCCCCCCAAGTTAATCCCTTATAAAATTATTTCCAGCAAAACAGAAGTTTTTATCAAATCTAAAAGTTTGTTTTTTGCTTCCCGTTATTTTAAAACCCCGCCTTTGTTTGCGCTGAGGCGGGGCGGTTAGTCGAGAGCCGGGAATTACCCCGGTTCAAAATCAATCACGCAACAACAACAACGATTCTTTTACAAATTGATCCGTACAACCGCGGTAAGTATCGGCATTGCCTCCGCAAGCAAATATATTATTCCAAGTACAGCTGGCCTTACACTGAGTATACCCGCTTTTACCGCTGCAGCATATTGAATGTAATCTATACGCGACTACACCCGAACTCCAAGTTCCGGTTTCCCAAAGCCCGGTGGAAGTGTTACAAGTGACGGTTCTGCTCCTCGTACAACAATCTCTGTAATCTTCAACAGAATTAGGTTTAGAAGCGGAATCGCACGTTTTTACAGTAGGGCAGCTTTTATCCCAGTCACTCCAAGAACCGTTTGAACAGCAGGTTCTTGTTTGAGTAGTATAAGAACATCCGCTGGCAGTATATTTCTATTGGACCGATCCGCTTGAAGAACAGCTTTCGGCATAGCCTAAACTTACGCAGGCGAAAAGACAAAATACTAAAAAAATATATTTCTAACCGTTTTATTTTTTGACATCTTTTTTCCCTCCTTTATAGTTAATCGGTCCGTTTAAACTAACCTGAGCGGGAACAAAGATGTCTTATATTCAGCGGGCCGATTTATGAGGGAAATTTATCAAAAAAAAACAGTCAACTGTTTTCGTTTTTTAACAAAACGCCCCGACGTACGACAAGGCGCAAACAATGGGAAAAAATATTAAAAAGCAGATAGAT